>CALXJF010000014.1 GCA_944388575.1 uncultured Clostridia bacterium | reverse complement strand
TATCCACAACTACTTTATTATTCTAGTATATTTATAACTATTTTTTATATAAATATAATTTTTTGCGGAAACTTAAATTTTACATAATATTACTTTATTACTCTTACTATTAATAGACAATTACTTGATAGTTTTTGTATAAAAACAATATTAAACCCTCTTTCTATATTATAAAAAACCTCTATCAAAGTCATTGTATATCATTTAATCTTGTACATTCTTCCTTTAAATATTCAAACTTAGTTATCTCTGACTTTAATATAAAAAAGTTTTCTCTTATACATATTGGAGCTTCTTTTAATTTAGCTGTTTCGTCATATAATTCCCTAGCTAGTTCTAAAAATTCTTCTCTTTGTTCATCTAATGATAACCTATTTTGTAATATCCAATCTGTATATTCCATCTTTTTTATAGCTTCCTCATAAGATGATTCTAAATCTTTTATAATTTTATAAACCTCTTTAAGTTTACAAGCTACAAAATACACACTCTCAGGAAGCGAATAAGAATGTAATACTAACCGCATTGCCATAGCCTCTAATAAGTGGTCTACTTTTTTTTGAATTTCTCTTTGATGTTCTTTTTTTTCTACATCCAAATATTCTGATGGAATATTCAGTATGTCTTTAATTCTTTTCATAAGAAAGTCCTCCTTCTTTAATTAATCAGAATAGATTTATTTTACGATAAGTATACAACTACACAATTGATTTGTCAATATTTTACATAAAAAAAGTGATTATTATTTATTCTTATCTAATTTTTTAAGTTACATATTCTAAATAAAAGTGTTGACATTTTATACTGTCAACACCTCTTATATTATATCAATAAATTCTTATTAATATTTTTATTTTGTTTTTTACCTCTTACTTTATTCCTATTTCTAACGCATATACTATTACTTAAAACTTATAAATTTATCTATTATATTTTCCTTAGTTAATCCATACAATTCATAAAGTTCCTTTGCACTACCGGATTTGCCAAATTTATCTTTTACTCCTATTTTATATAACTTCTTAGGATATTCAGTACATAAAACATCTGATACAATACTACCTATACCTCCAATAATACTATGATCCTCAATTGTAAGTAGTATATCTGTTTCTTTTGCACATTTTAATATTGCCTCTTTATCTATTGGCTTTATACTATATAAATCCACTACTCTAACATCTTTTCCTAAATTTTCTAAAACCTCCTTAGCTTCTAAAGCAATATTTAATGTATTTCCTGTTGCAAAAATAGTCCCAGCTTTTCCAGTACCAAATGTATGACTACCACCTAATTTAAATTCATATGAATTATCATATATAGTAGGAACTTCACTCCTACCAAGTCTTACATATTTAGGTCCGTCTTCTTTTAAACAAATATTTAATATCTTTTTTGTACTTATATCATCAGCTGGTGAAAAAATTTTCATTGTAGGTATTACATTCATAAGCGCTATATCTTCAATACATTGATGAGTAGCGCCATCTTCTCCAACAGCTAAACCAGCATGTGTAGCACATAAATTTATATTTACATGTGAGTACGCCGCTGTATTTCTAATTTGCTCATAAGCACGACCAGCCATAAACATAGCAAAAGTGGAAGCAAATACCTTTTTAGAACTCATTGCCATACCACATGCTGTTCCAACCATATCTTGCTCTGAGATTCCAATATCAAAATGCCTATCTGGAAATTCTTGTTTAAACATATTTGTACAAGTTGCCATAGCTAAATCAGCATCAAAAACTATAATATCTTTATCTTGCCTTCCTTTTTCTACTAAAAATTCTCCATAAGCTTTTCTAGTCGATTTCATCTAAATCCCCCCTAATTCTTTCATAGCTTGCATATATTGCTCTTCATTTAAGCTTTTTCCATGCCAGGCTGCTTGATTTTCCATAAAAGAAACTCCTTTGCCTTTTATTGTATTTGCTATAATACAACTCGGTTTTTTAGAATTTTTAGCATAATCTATACTAGATATAATTTCATTAAAATCATGTCCATCTATTACTTGTGTATATATTCCAAAACTCTCAATTTTATTTTTTAAATCTAGATGTGGTTTTATTTCACTAACTTTTCCATCAATTTGTAAATTGTTATTATCAATAAAGAATATAACATTAGATATATCATACTTATTCATAGTCATCAAAGCCTCATAAAACTGACCTTCCTCTATTTCTCCATCACCAAGTAAACAGTATACATATCCACTTTCATTAGAAATTTTTTTAGAAAGTCCTATTCCATTTGCTATAGAAAGTCCTTGCCCTAAAGAACCACTTGAGCAATCTACACCATTTATTTTATTACTTGGATGACCTTCAAGATAACTAGTTACTTTTCTTAATGTAACTAAATCTTCATGTGGAATAAAACCTTTACTTGAAAGTACACTATAATATGCAGGAGCTGCATGTCCTTTTGATAAAATAAATCTATCTATCCTATTACCTTTACTATCTTCACTTAAATCCATAACCACGTGATATAGTACAGTTAAAATCTCTATACATGAAAGACTTCCTCCAGGATGACCAGATTTTGCATGATATATCATACTTATAACATCTTTTCTTAAATTATTAGCTATAATTTCAAGTTCTCTAATATTCATATCCTTCCCCCTATCCAATACTTATCCATTTATATTCTTAAAACCTTCTCCTATTGCTTCATTTACAGTAGATATATATATAAGTGCATCCTTATCATTTCTTCTTATTATATTTTTTAACTTTGAAATCTGTGGTCTAGTAATTACACAAGTAATCACATCTATGTCTGTATTGGAATGAGCCCCTATTCCCTTTAATATAGTGGCTCCTCTTCTTAAATCATATAAAATCTCTTCAACAATTTTGTTACTATTTTTACTTATAATCTTTACTTCTCTTGTGTAATAAATTCCTTCAAATAGTATATCAATAACTTTAGTAGAAATATACATAGCTATTATTGAATAAAAGCCTAAATTTATATCTTTAAAAACAATAATAACTGCAGATATTATAACTGTTTCTATTACAAGCAATATCTGACTTACACTTTGAAGAGAAGTTAAATTATATATTATTTGTGCAAGTAAATCAGAGCCACCAGAACTAGCACCAGCCTTAAAAGTTAATGACAATCCAATACCAACTATTATCCCACCAAAAAGACATGAAGTAAATAAATCTGTATTTATTTTACTTACTAATGAGTCAAATGTAAATATATCAACAAATATAGATAATAAAATTGTAGATAGTATAGTTTTTATACTAAAACGCCATCCTAATTTTTTTATTGATATTAGAAATAAAGGTATATTAACTAACATAATAGTTACTCCCATAGAGAGATTAAATATATAATATACTATTGTAGCAATACCACTTGCTCCTCCAGTTGTCATTTTATGGGGTAATAAAAATAAGTTAATACCTATAGAAATAAATAAAGCACCTAATATTATATATATAATATCTAAAATCATATAATATATTCTACTTTTATTTAATCTTTGTTTTTTATCATTAATTATATTTTTTGTTTCTTTATTCATAAGAATAGTCTCCTATTCTTATTATGATGTATTTTTTAAAATTTATAAATATTCATATAACTTTTTTTAATATTTCCAAATATTTAGCATCATTTTTATATATTTTAAACTTCTTTTTCTCTAATTCTTGTAACTTTTTATCTATATCTTCGTTTTCTTCTAAGAATAATATATACCCTTCTTTTTGTAATTGTTTGCAAATTTCTAATTGATGATCATTCTTATGTTCTTTATACTTCTTTAATCTTGGGACAACTAAAACTTTCTTTTTTTTAGCAAGACAAGAAAAAATCGTCCCAACGCCACCATGGCAAATAACAAATTCTGACTTTTCTATATAATCGTCTAATTGCTCTTGAGATATAAAGTCTAACATTGTTATTTTATTACTATTATATTTTGTAAAACCAGCTTGAGCAATTATCTCTTTTTTGCTTAACATTTTTGAGTTATCAACAATTTTAAAGAGTCTTGAAAATTGTTGTCTTTGTGTTCCTACCGCAATAAATACCATTATATCAACCTACCTAAATACTCACATTTTTTATATTTTTTAGCTAAATTTTCCCATTGTACATAAAATTTATCAGCAAAATAATATACATTTCTACCTGTTATAGACAAGGATTCAATTTTAGCAATTGATTCTATATAAACTACCTTAGCTTTCATCAATTTACATATAAAACACATTATGCCTCCAATTTGTGCACCCGTAGATACTACAGTTTCAGGTCTAAATCTCTTTACTATCTTTATACATTTATATATATTATATAAAATGGTATATATATACTTAAAAATATTTTTATTTGGTCCATATTTTAAAAATTCTACGTTATATTTATCTTTTAATGCTATTGTTAAATCAGTTTGCTCTGTAACTAATAAATAATCATAATTATTATATAAACTTTCTAACTTTAATATTTCTGTTAAATGTCCTCCAGAACTTGCTACAAAAACTACTTTTTTCACTTAAAGCTCTCCTTTTATATTTAATTTAATACCATACTTGTCATATAAAAAAACTTTATTAGATTTTTTAGGCCCTGATACTAAAGAAATATATTTTTTAGGTACTATAACATCTATGGCATCTATATTCTTTATATTATCTTTAATTTTATTTTCTATAGTATTCCTAATTATTCTTGAAAAAACATATTCTGCAAAATTATCACAAACTGGACCTATAATTTCTTTATTACTACTACAAATTTCATCTGTAGATTGTAAGCCAAGTCTTATTATTTTAATATCTGTTCTCTTAAAAATCTCTACTACTTTACAAGTTCTATATATTGCTTCTTCAAAAGATAAAGGTTCATATTTGCCTTCATTATACATATCATATAATTCACTGGGAGAGATTACATATACTGGATATATCCTAAGTTCATTAGGATATATTTTTACAACGTCCTTAGCTGTATCAATTTCTTTTTTTAAACTACTTCCAGGAAGGCCTATCATAATTTGATGTCCTAATTTAAATCCATATAATTTAATAAGTCTTGATGCTTTTATAACATCTTCTTTGGTATGCCCTCTTTTTGATTTCTCAAGTACTTCATTATTAAGTGATTGTACTCCAAGCTCAATTGTATGTACATTATATGCCTTAAGTAGCTTTAAAATCTTAGGTGAAATATAATCAGGTCTTGTTGAAATACGTATCCCCTCAACTATACCAGATTCTACATATTTGTTTGCTTTAGTTAAATACTGTTGCTGTAATTTATAATCAAGTCCTGTAAAACTACCACCAAAAAAAGCTATTTCTATACTTCTATTTGTATTAGTAAAAAATTCCAAATAAGTCTCAATTATATGTTCAATTTGATCTGGAGTTACTTCTTTTATATGACCACTAATTTTTCTTTGATTACAAAAAACACATTCATTTTTACAACCTTTATGTGGAATAAATATAGGTATAGTATATTGTTTACTTTTATTTTTTATATTTCTTAACTCTTCATCTAAATTCAGCTTAATTTTCAAATTATTCATATAATTTAATTGCCTCTTTTGCTGCATTTTGTTCTGCTTGTTTCTTACTTTTTCCACAACCTTCTCCTATTTTCTTTTTATTATATAATAATTCTACTGTAAATTTTTTATCATGTTCTGGACCTTCTTCTTTTATAGTTATATATTCTATACTAACATTTCCATGCTTTTGTAATATTTCTTGTAATTTAGTTTTATAATCAATATTTAAATTTCCACCAGATAATACAGTCTTTATTTCAACATCAAGTAAATTTAAACAAACTTCTTTTGCTATATCATATCCACCATCAATGTATATAGCACCAAGAATTGCTTCAAATGCGTCTGCAATAATAGCATCCTTTTTTTTACCATTCGTTGTCTTTTCACATTTTCCTAAATAAATAAAATCCTGTCCTTGTATTCTTTGCATTGCTCTACTTAAAGATGATTCACAAACAATTGCAGCTCTTTTTTTAGTCATTTCTCCTTCAGATAATTCTGGTTTATGATTATATAATTTATCTGATATAATATGTTCTAATATTGCATCTCCTAAAAATTCAATTCTTTCATTGTATTCTTTTTTTATATCACTTTGATTTTCATAAGCAAAAGATTTATGAGTTAATGCTAATTTTAAAAGTGATATATCATTAAATATATAATGTAGTTTTGACTGTAATATAATTAGCTTATCTTCATTTTTCATAAAGCGTCCTCCAATAAATATTATATACAAATTTTAATGATTTTTCAAGTTATTAAATATAGGTTATTCAATCATATGTCACAGTTTTTTGAAGAATATATATTTTGAGTACTCTAAGTTATTAACAGTGATTCTTCTTGACTTTTATATTTTTTATGAATTTTTTGAGTATAAACCACACTAACAGTCTCATTGAAAAGTTATTAGATTCTTTTCTCCTCTCATCTCCTTGATTTCTTAAATCTTCTAAACTACAAAATACTTGTTTATAATAAAATCTATCTTGATATTTTCTATGACTTCTTTCTACTCTTCCATTTAGTTTTGGTTTATATGGCTTTATCACTTTATATTCTATTCCTAATTCTTACAATGTATTTTTAAACTTCGTCTTTTTTAGATTGCTAAGTCAATTTATTTATAAATTTAAATTCATTATCTGTTTGTATTTTTTATTTTAAATATAAAATATTTTAATAATCTTTTTACAAATTCAGTTGATGCATATATGTCATGTGTATTTGTAAACCTTGTACACCTTGATTTTTAACATTAATCTATTGCTGTATATTGATAATATTTTTATCCCATTTATTGTAATTCTAAACTTATGCGTTTTTTTGTACAATTTTCACAACTTTTGCATTTATATTTTTATATCTACTGTTGCTATATATTTTTGTGTTTACATAACATTGACTTTGTTGTAATAATATGTTATAATATAATTAGTTATAGAAATAATATTTTTATATTAATTAATATAGATGGAGGATGAAACAATGAAATTTAGAAAATCAAAAAAACAGTCGATGGAGATAACAAATTGGAATGAAACGTTATCATGCCGATTCGAAAAACAGTCGATGGATACAGCAAACTGGAACGAAACGTTATTATGCCGATTTGAAAAACAGTCGATGGAGACAGCAAACCGGAACGAAACATTATCATGTCGATTTGAAAAATAAAAGGATTTGTAAAAAAGTCTCAAAAAAAAATGAGCTAAATTAATTTTTTGCTCATTTTTTCTTGTGATATTTGTATAAGTTAAATTAACACGATATTAATGCTAATTATAACATTACATTATTAAGTCCACATCTTATTATTCTTTTGTATAATTTATAATTCCATATGTTCTCTCTGTCTGTATACTTCTATTCATATAAAACAGATCTCCTTTTATAGTAATAACTTCTTCATGTATTGATGTTAATTCTATATTTATTCTTACTGTTCTATTATTTTTTCGCTTTATGCAAACATTCTTACTTATATGGACAATTTTTTAACTTTCGCATTTATATTGTTTTACAGCTACTGTTAATATATTAATCACATACTTCTACTTGCATATTATATACTGGTAACAATTGATAATTTACCATATAATCTATCTTTATTCTCATAAATGTAGTATTTATCTATCTTTTAATAGCTATTTTTTTCTCACTACAATTCTCTAAAAGAACAATTTTTAGAAGTTCAGTATAAATATATCTAGGTATATTAATTTTGTACCCTTTCATTACAAAAAACTTATATACTTATATACACTCTACTATTTAACAAAAAAAATATACTGATTTAGAAAATTCTATAATTTTTCAATTTCTATTTACAATTTTAAGTGTTCTAGTGGCTTTTTCTACTAAAAAATGAGTGAAAAATTTTCACTCATTTTAGGCTTGTTTTTTTACAGCCACTTTTTATTGATTTTTTTGGATATATTCTACTACATCTCCAACAGATGATATTTTCTCAGCTTCCGCTTCTGGAATTTCCATATCAAATTCTTCCTCTAATGCCATTATCAATTCTACAATATCCAAAGAATCTGCACCTAAATCGTCTATAAATGTTGTTTCCATTGTAATTGTATCTAAATCTTCTATTCCTAATTGTTCACCTATTACATCTTTAACTCTTTCTAAAATTGCCTCCATATTTGCACCTCCTTGATATTAACTAACTCTATTATCTAATATTTACTCAACAATGTCAATAGTATTACTATTTTTTGTTACTTTTTTATCCCAATTTATAAATTTATCGTTATACAAACAAAAGGGGCTGTAAATTAATACAACCCTTTTATTATTTATTCTTTGAAGTATTGATTCCAAACAATCTCAATAAGTACAAGAATATATTTAAAAAATCTAAATATAAGCTTAACGCAAAAAATATGTGTGCATTATCATATTCTCGTATCTTTTCATCTTTCATTGTGTATATGTCAAAAGCTGTTACTAACATCATTACTACTATAACTGCCACAGATATCAACATATCAAATAATGTATTACCGATAATTAAGTTAATAATAAGGGCAATTAAACATGTAATAAGAGCTATTAATAACATAGGTTGCCATTTTGCTAAATCTCTTTTTGTAGTTCTGCCATAAATAGCCATAGCACCAAACATACATGCAGCAAGTATAAAGCAAATGGCCATAGAACCTAATTCATACACATAAAATATAGAGGATAAAGTAATTCCATTTATGAAAGTAATTAAAAAATACATTGTAAGTGCCACTGAAGAAGATACTCTATCAAATCTTGAAGAAAAGACTATAACTAAAATAACTTCAACAAGACATATCACAAACATAAATGGGTTAGATACATAGCCAAGAGTTCCTAACATTGCTGTTAAAAAAGCGGTCACTCCACTTATCATCAAACCAATGAACATCCACTTAAATGTGTTAATATAGAATGAATTTAAATTTTCCCTCTCTTCTGCCTCACCATAATAAAGGCTCCGACTAGATTGTTTCATGATAAAAACTCCTTTCTTTACTTTTGTATATATTCATATACAAATATCAAATAACTTATTACACATTATATAACTTAACTAATTATATGTCAACTTTTTATATTGTAAATAGATTTACTTTTCAAATTAATTAGTTTTTTCACTTGCATAGTTACCATAATTATGATATAATTATAATACTTTTATATAAAAAATATAATTACTATTTATATTTAATTTATTAATATGTGCATTAAGCACTTATTATATAATAAAATTTAAAGGAGGATTCTGTCATGGATCAAATTTCACACTTCTTATTCACAATTATCCCGATAGCAATAGTTTTAATTGCTATAATAGTTATTTTGACTATTGGATACGTAAAGGCTCCACCTGATAAAGCTATTATAATATCAGGTATAAGAAAACAACCTAAAATTTTAATTGGTAAAGCAGGAATTCGGATTCCTTTTCTTGAGAGAAAAGATACTTTGCTAATTAAACAAATCAGTGTTGACATTAAAACTGATGGTTTTATTCAAACTAATGATTTTATCGGTGTTAGTATTGATGCAATCGCTAAAATTAAGGTAAATACTTCTCCTGAAGGAATAAAGCTAGCTATGGAAAATTTCTTGAATATGAGTGAGCAACAAATAATAACAGCTCTTACCCAATCTCTTGAAGGTAATATGAGAGAAATTATTGGTACAATTACGCTAAAAGATCTTTGTACCGACCAGGAAAGCTTCGGTAACCAAGTTCAAGAAAAAGCACAAAAGGATATGAATGCTTTAGGTATCAAAATAATATCTTGTAACATTCAAAAACTTGTAGATCAAAACAACTTGATTATCGCTTTAGGACAAGATAATATGGCTAAAATTCAAAAAGATGCCTCAATTGCAAAAGCAAATGCTGATAAAGAAGTTGCAATTGCAAAAGCTGAAGCTGATCAAGCTGCTAATGATGCTCAAGTTAAAGCTGAGACTGAAATAGCAGCAAAACAAAATCAACTTGCAATTAAAAAGGCTGAATTGAAAAAAGAAGCTGATATTAAACAGGCTGAAGCGGATGCTGCTTATGAAATTCAAAAACAAGAACAAAGAAAAACAATTGAAGTCACAGCAGCAGAAGCAGATATAGCTCGTCAGGAAAAAGAAGTAGACTTAAAGAACAAAGAGGCTCAAGTAAGAGAACAAGAGCTTGCTGCTTCTATAAGAAAACAGGCTGAAGCTGAAAGATACGCGGCTGAACAAAAAGCGGAAGTTGAACTCTACCAAAGGAAAAAAGATGCTGAAGCTGCACGCTACGAAGAAGAACAAGAAGCTGAAGCTCTGAAAAAGAAAGCCGAAGCAGAAAAATATGCTGCCGAACAAAAAGCAGAGGGAATTCGTTTAGTAGGTGAAGCGGAAGCTGCTGCAATAAAAGCTAAAGGTGAAGCGGAAGCCGCAGGTATAGATAAAAAAGCGGAAGCCATGAAGAAAATGGGTGAAGCTTCAATTATCGAAATGGTTTGTACTGCTTATCCTCAGATTGCAGAAGCTGTGGCTAAACCTCTTGAAAATGTTGATTCTATTGTCATGTATGGTGATGGTAATTCAACAAAGATGATAAAGGATATTGTTAATACAGCTTCACAGGCAATGCACGGAATAGAGAGTGCAACAGGTTTAAATATTCAAGCTTTAATTTCAGGTTTTCTTGGTTCAAAATTAACCAATAATATCAATACCGAAATTTCTGATAAAGAAACTAATTCATCTGATATTGAAAAACGCTCTTCTAATGAAGATGATGAGCAAATGAAAACATGGCCTGATAATAGTGTAGATTAATAATTTATCTATACAAAATACCTTTAGGAAATTCCTAGAGGTATTTTTTTATACAAAAAAAGTAAGTATTAGACGATACTAATACTTACTAATAATACTTGCTATTATTCAATTATGTTAGAAACAGAACCTGCTCCAACTGTTCTACCACCCTCACGAATAGCAAATTTTAATCCTTTTTCAATTGCTATTGGAGTGATAAGTTTTATTTTCATAGTTACATTATCACCAGGCATTACCATTTCCTTATCTTTTGGTAATTCAATAACACCTGTAACATCTGTAGTTCTGAAATAGAATTGTGGTCTATATCCTTGGAAGAATGGAGTATGTCTTCCACCTTCTTCTTTTGTTAGAATATAAACTTCTGCTTCAAACTCAGTATGTGGATGAATTGATCCTGGTTTAGAGATAACTTGACCTCTTTCGATCTCATTTCTTTGAATTCCTCTTAAAAGAAGACCTGCATTATCTCCAGCTTCAGCTGCTTCTAATGATTTTCTGAACATTTCAATACCAGTTACTACTGTTTTTCTCTTTTCTTCAGAAAGTCCAACAATTTCAACTTCTTCTCCTACTTTTAATGTTCCTCTTTCAATTCTACCTGTTGCAACCGTACCTCTACCAGTGATAGTAAATACATCTTCAACTGGCATTAAGAAAGGTTTTTCAGTATCTCTTTCTGGAGTTGGAATATATGTATCAACAGCATCTAATAATTCTTTGATACAAGCATATTCTGGAGCATTAGGATCAGTTGATGTAGACTCTAATACTTTAAGTGCAGAACCTTGAATTATTGGAGTAGTATCTCCTGGGAAATCATATTTAGATAATAGATCTCTTATATCCATTTCAACTAACTCTAATAGTTCTGGATCATCAACCATATCACATTTATTCATAAACACAACAATGTATTTAACACCAACTTGGTTTGCTAATAAAATGTGTTCTCTTGTTTGTGGCATTGGACCATCAGCAGCAGAAACAACAAGGATAGCACCATCCATTTGTGCAGCACCAGTAATCATATTTTTAACATAATCTGCGTGTCCTGGACAGTCAACATGAGCATAGTGTCTATTAGCTGTTTCATACTCAACGTGAGCAGTAGAAATTGTAATACCTCTTGCTCTTTCTTCTGGTGCAGCATCTATGTTTGCATAGTCTTTAAATTCTGCTCCACCTAATAAACTACAATATTTAGTTATTGCAGCAGTCAAAGTTGTTTTACCATGGTCAACGTGACCAATAGTTCCAATATTAGCATGTGGTTTGTTTCTTTCGAACTTAGCTTTTGCCATTTTTATTCCTCCCTTAAATCATATAAATGCTAAATGAGCATTATTTGTTACTATTTTACTACAAAACCAAATGTTTTGCAACATATTTACAATATTTTTACATTTTTTGTTAATAAATAAACCTTTATTCTTCTTTTTTAGTTCTTTGTGAAACTATTGTTTCAAGAACTGATTTAGGAACTTCTTCATAATGAGAAGGCTCCATAGCATAAACTCCTCTTCCTTGAGTTTTAGATCTTAGATCAGTTGCATATCCAAACATTTCAGAAAGTGGAATAAATGAATGTATAGTTGTTGTTCCTTGTATTGTGTCCATTCCTTCCATTCTACCACGTCTAGAGTTTACATCACCAATAACATCTCCCATATATTCTTCTGGAACTGTAATATCTACTTTCATTATTGGCTCAAGTAACACTGCTCCGCCTTGTCTACAAGCCTCTTTAAAAGCCATAGATCCAGCCACATGGAAAGCCATTTCTGATGAGTCAACATCGTGATAAGAACCATCTACAAGTGCAACTTTAACATCAACAACAGGATATCCTGCAAGTATACCAGATTTCATAGCATCTTGTACACCTTCATCTGTTGGTTTAACATATTCTTTAGGAACAACACCACCAACAATTCTAGATTCAAATTCATATCCTTTTCCAGCTTCATTTGGCTCAACTTCTAGCCATACGTGACCATACTGACCTCTACCACCAGATTGTCTAATGAATTTTCCTTCTACTCTAACTGGTTTCTTTATTGTTTCCTTATAAGCAACTTGTGGTTTACCAACATTTGCTTCTACTTTAAATTCTCTCTTCATTCTATCAACTATAATATCTAAGTGTAACTCACCCATACCAGCAATTATAGTTTGACCAGTTTCCTGATTTGTATATGTTTTAAATGATGGATCTTCTTCTGCTAATTTTTGTAAAGCGATAGCCATTTTTTCCTGATCTGCTTTAGTTTTTGGTTCTATTGATATATCAATAACTGGTTCTGGGAATTCAATAGACTCAAGTATAATTGGAGCATTTTCATCACAGATTGTATCTCCAGTTACAACATCTTTTAAACCAACAGCACAAGCTATATCTCCTGCATAAACTTTATCTATATCTTGTCTGTTATTAGCATGCATTTGAATTAGTCTTCCTATTCTTTCTTTCTTTCCTTTATTTGCATTTAAAACATAAGATCCACTATCAAGTGTACCAGAATATACTCTGAAAAATGTAAGTTTTCCAACATACGGATCAGTCATTATTTTAAAAGCAAGAGCAGCAAATGGTTGATCATCAGCTGAGATTCTCTCTTCCTCTGTTCCATCTTCTAAAACACCTTTAATATGTGGAATATCTGTTGGAGCAGGCATATAATCAACAATGTTATCAAGTAATTCTTGAACACCTTTATTTTTATATGAACTTCCACAAGTTACAGGAACCATTGTACCAGCAATTGTAGATTTTCTAATAGCAGCTTTCATTTCTTCAACTGTTATTTCTTCTCCACCAAGATATTTTTCCATTAAATCATCATCTTGTTCTGCAAGATGTTCTAATAATTCAGTTCTATATTGTTCAGCTAATTCCTTCATATCTTCTGGAATCGCTTCATGCCTTACATCTTTTCCAAGATCATCGTAATGTATGCATGCTTCCATCTTTAACAAATCTACGATACCCTTAAAAGTATCTTCTTTACCTACTGGAAGTGCAATTGGAACAGCATTTGCTTGTAATCTTTCTCTTAGTTGTTTTACACAATTAAAAAAGTCTGCACCTGTAATATCCATTTTATTAACATATACCATTCTTGGAACGTTATACTTATTTGCTTGTCTCCATACAGTTTCAGATTGAGGTTGAACCCCTCCTTTTGCACAAAGAACTGTTACAGAACCATCTAAAACTCTTAAAGATCTTTCAACTTCAATTGTAAAATCAACGTGTCCGGGAGTATCAATAATATTTATTCTATTATTATTCCAGAAACATGTTGTGGCAGCTGAAGTTATTGTTATACCTCTTTCTTGTTCTTGAGACATCCAGTCCATTGTTGCTCCACCATCATGAACTTCTCCTATTTTATGAGTTTTTCCTGTATAAAATAGAATTCTTTCAGTTGTAGTTGTTTTACCAGCATCAATATGAGCCATGATACCGATATTTCTTGTCCTCTCAAGAGGATATTCTCTTCCGGCCATACCTTGTTTGTCCTCCTTCCTATATACTTTTTATTACCATCTATAATGTGCAAACGCTCTGTTTGCTTCAGCCATTTTATGAGTGTCTTCTTTCTTTTTGAAAGCTCCACCTTGACCATTAATTGCATCCATTATTTCACCTGCTAGTTTTTCTTCCATACTATGTTCATTTCTTTTTCTAGCATATTCTACTAACCATCTAATTGCAAGTGATTGTTTTCTATCAGCTCTAATTTCCATTGGTACTTGATAAGTTGCACCACCAACACGTCTAGCTTTTACTTCCAGAGCTGGCGTTACATTATCTAAAGCTTGTTGAAAAGCATCTAAAGCTTCTCTTTCAGTTTTTTCAGCAACTATATTAAATGCACCATATACAATTTTTTGAGCTGTTACTTTTTTACCATCCCACATAACTTTATTAATAAGTTTAGTTATTACTTTAGAGTTATATACTGGATCTGGCATAACTTCTCTTTTTGCAATATGTCCTTTTCTTGCCACTTTTCTTCCCTCCTTATTTGATTTTTGAACTTAAAAAAGTTCCTAAGGTACTCAAAAACTTTTCATTTCTGTAAGGGCTTGCAATCTATATATAAACTTCAAGCGCCTAACCTAAAAACTATTTTTTCTTTGCTCTTTTTGCACCGTATTTTGATTTTGCTTGCATACGATCAGCAACACCTGCTGTATCAAGCACTCCTCTTACAATATGGTAACGTACACCTGGAAGATCTTTTACTCTTCCACCACGAATTAAAACAACACTGTGTTCTTGTAAATTATGTCCAATACCTGGTATATATGCTGTTACCTCCATTGTGTTAGATAATTTAACTCTGGCAACTTTTCTTAATGCTGAGTTAGGTTTCTTGGGTGTTTGAGTCTTAACAACAGTACAAACTCCTCTTTTTTGTGGAGAAGATTGATTAGTAGCTTTCTTTTTTCTAGAGTTATAACCTCTTTGCAAAGCTGGAGATTTAGATTTAGTAACTTTATCTTCTCTACCTTTTCTAACTAATTGGCTAAATGTAGGCACTTCAAGTTCACCCCTTTCTTTTTAATTCACCTTATAAAGGTACTTTTATATTATACAAAAAAAAGTGCATAAAGTCAACATTTTAAGCCTATTTTTACAAAAATATTACATAAATTAAAACTATAAATATTTTCCATTTTTATTAAAAATATAATATATAATTTCAAATATTTAATGTATAAAAGTTATGTTTAAAACATATAATGTTATTATTAACTATTTTTATAACACAATACGTTGTTAATTTTAAATTACACTAATGATATAATATGATAAAAGCTATGGTGGTGATTATTTGGAAAATTTTAAAATTTATACTGGTAAGAGAATAAAAGAATATAGAGAAAATAAACATCTAACTCAAGAATACATGGCAAAAGAGTTAGATATTGCACCAAATCATTATGGAAGAATAGAAAGAGGAGAAAATGCTTGTACTCTTTCAAATTTAATACATATTTGTAACATTTTACAAGTTACACCTAATGATTTATTAGCAAATTTAATTATTACTAAAGATGATTCACTAGAAACAGAAATCCAAAAATTAAATTTGAATGATAAAGAAGTAGTACTAAAATTTGTACAATATTTAATATCAAGATATTAAAATAAAACAAAAGGCAAGAATAATCTTACCTTTTGTTTTATTTGTTTTTTACCAAAACATACGAATCAAGTAAACTATAATAAGTTATTTTATTATTAGCCACATAATCTTGATATCTATTTCCACTTAAAAAGTCTACCATTTTTTCAGCTACGCTAGTTACTCCAGATACTCCAAATTCAACTAAATATTCATTATCATTTTCATCTAGTATTTGTTTAAATTTAGTGTTAAAGTCATCAGCTACAGTTATATTTTTTCCAGTATATAAATAATAATTATATTTTGTTTGAATAGCACTAGGAATTATTTCCTTATTTTCTATTGTATGAGTTTTTTCTATTTGTTCAGTTGTAACATTAAAATAAGTATGAAGCACTATAGAAGAATTCATATCTTTTATTGATTTATCCGATGTTAAATCAACATGATACCATTCATTTTCTAGTTTTACCATATTCCAAGCATGTGATTCTTTTTCGAGATTTCCAAGAACGATAATATTTTCAATATTCTTTCTATCTAACAATATTTGAAGTGCTTTTGTAAAACCATCACAAACAGCTTTATTATTTATAAAAGCTCCATAAATAGTATGGCATTCTTGTGGAACAGATTCTAGATCTTCATAATCATAATATTCAACATTCTTCCCCAAAAGGTCATGCAATACCAGTTCAGCATTAAAAAGCTCTTTATCACTAACTTGTGCTAAATATTGTTCTATTTTACCTTCAATTTCACTGATTCTGACTTCCAATTCTGACAGGTTTGATACACTATACGTCAGATATATCTCAACATAATCATTAAAAAATGTATGTTTTGTAGAAACTGTATATTTATTATCCACATAAAAGACTTCCGGATGATCAGCAAAAAATGCTTGCATACTCTTTTCGATATCAGTCATAGTTGTATCATTATCAACTATGTTATAATTCTGTAGTAAAAAAACCTCATCTAATTTTTTTACACTATTAGCTATACATGTATATATTCTTTTTTGTTCATCACTTAACTTATTATAATAAAAACTTTGATTTGATACTTTTAATTTATTTATTTCAAAATCATCTGTATATTCTTCTATTTGTTCAATAAATATCATATTAGATATACTTTTTAATCTTTCTTTAATAAAAGGAATATTAAAAATACCTATTATTATTCCAAATACTATAAAAAAAATTATAAATGTTATAAATACCTTTTTCATAATTCACCTTTCCCAAACTATATATACATTTTAATATATTTATATTAAAATAACAACAAAAAAAGAAGAAATTACTAAAACTTCTTCTTTTTTTATATTAAATTATATCTTCATCTTTAATTGTATAAACTTCATTAGAAAAATCTTCTTTATTATCTATTCTATATCTATTTAAACTTTCTTTAGTATCTACTTGTATACTGTTATAATCTACTACACCAGTTCCTGCAGGTATTAATCTACCAATTATAACATTTTCTTTTAATCCTTGCAATTTGTCAACTTTTCCTTTTATTGCGGCATCAGTTAAAACTCTTGCTGTTTCTTGGAATGATGCGGCTGAAAGGAATGAATCTGTAAGAAGTGCTATTTTTGTTATACCAATAAGAGTTTTCTTTCCTTTAGCAGGTTTTAAACCTTCTTTTACACATCTTTTATTTTCTGCATTAAATTCTGTCATGTCAATAGTTGTACCTGCAATCAAGTTTGTATCTCCTGCTTCTTCAACCAATATTTTTCTTAACATTTGACGTGCAACAATCTCTATATGCTTATCATTTATGTGAACACCTTGTGTTCTATATACTTTTTGAACTTCTTCTATTAAGTAATTTTCAACTGCCACATCACCCTTGATACGAATAATATCATGTGGATCAAGTGAACCTTCTGTTATTCTATCTCCAGCTTTTACAATATCGCCATCATTTACGACTAATCTCATTCCATAAGCTATGACATATTTTTCAACATGCTTTTCATCCTTAGTAACAGTTACTTCCTTATTGTTGCCATGTTCACCTATTGAAACGACACCATCAATTTCTGTAACCATAGCAACACCTTTTGGTTTTCTAGCTTCAAATAATTCTTCAACACGAGGAAGACCTTGTGTTATATCAGAACCTGCAACACCACCACTATGTATTGTTCTCATAGTAAGCTGTGTACCTGGTTCACCAATTGATTGAGCCGCAATTATACCTATAGCTTCTCCAGTTGTTATAGGATCTCCAGTTGCTAAATTTTTACCATAACATTTAGCACAAACCCCTCTAACTGATTCACATGTAAGTGCAGACCTTATTTTCACTGATTCGATTCCAGCATCTATAATACTATTAGCTACTTCATCAGTAATATATGTATTCTTTTTAAATAATATATTAGAATCTTTATCCAATATATCTTCTGCTAAATATCTTCCTTCAATTCTTTCATATAACTTTTCTATAGGTTCTCCACTTTCCATAATAGCTGAAACTTCAAAACCATGGTCAGTTCCACAGTCATCTTCCATTACTATAACATCTTGATTAACATCAACAAGTCTACGTGTTAAGTATCCAGAATCGGCTGTTCTTAAAGCAGTATCTGCCAATCCTTTTCTAGCACCATGAGATGCTATAAAGAATTCCAAAACATCAAGTCCCTCTTTAAAGTTTGACTTAATTGGAAGTTCAATTGTTTGACCCATTGTATTGGCCATAAGACCACGCATACCAGCAAGCTGTCTTATTTGTGTTGGATTACCCCTAGCACCAGTATGAGCCATCATCTGAATTGGATTCATTTTATTTGGATTATTCATAATTTCTGCTTGTATTTTATCAGTAGCATCTGACCATATTTTTATTATTTCATTATATCTTTCATCATTAGAAATTAATCCACGTTTGTAATTCTTAAGAACTTTTTCAGCCTCTTCTTCTGCTTGAGCTAATATTTCTGGTTTATTTTCAGGTATTTCTATATCAGATACAGAAACTGTAACTGCTGCTTGAGTAGAATATTTATATCCATTTGATTTAATATCATCAAGAATTACAGATGTTTTTGTTATACCATGTTTAGCTATGCACTTATCTATAATAACTCCAAGTTCTTTTTTCTTGACTGGAAAGTCTATTTCAAGTTTTAATTGATTTTCCTTTTTAGTTCTATCTACGAAACCAATATCTTGCGGTATATAACTATTAAATATTAATCTACCTGCAGTAGCATCTATTATTCCTGTAACAGTTTTTCCATCAATTTCCTTGCTAACTCTAACTTTTATTGGAGTATGCATACCTATTACTTTTTCATCGTAAGCCATCATAGCTTCATCAATATCAGAAAATACTTTACATTTATCACTTCCCGCTTCACCTTCAACATCAGCAGTTAAATAATACGAACCAAGTATCATATCCTGTGATGGAACTGTAACAGGTTTACCGTCTTGTAATTTAAGTAGATTATTTGACGCTAACATTAATATTTTTGCTTCTGCAACAGCTTCCGGAGAGAGAGGTACATGAACTGCCATTTGGTCTCCATCAAAATCGGCATTAAATGCTGTACAAACCAATGGATGCAATTTTATAGCTCTGCCCTCAACAAGAACAGGTTCAAATGCTTGAATACCTAATCTATGAAGCGTTGGAGCACGATTTAACATTACTGGTCTATCTTTAATAACTTCTTCTAATACGTCCCAAACTTCTACAGCTGTCCTTTCAACCATTCTTTTTGCGTTTTTTATATTAAAGGCTATGCCTCTTTTTACTAATTCTTTCATTACAAAAGGTTTAAACAATTCTAATGCCATCTCTCTTGGAAGTCCACATTGATATATTTTCAAATCAGGCCCAACAACAATAACAGAACGACCAGAATAATCAACTCTTTTTCCAAGTAAGTTTTGTCTAAATCTTCCTTGTTTTCCTTTCAACATATCAGAAAGAGATTTTAAGGCTCTACCACCAGCACCAGTAATAGGTCTACCACGTCTACCATTATCTATTAATGCATCTACAGCTTCTTGTAACATTCTTTTCTCATTTCTAACAATTATATCTGGAGCTTCTAATTCTAATAATCTTTTTAATCTATTATTTCTATTTATAACTCTTCTATATAAATCATTTAAATCAGAAGTTGCAAATCTCCCCCCATCAAGTTGAACCATTGGTCTAAGTTCTGGAGGTATTACAGGTAATACTTCCAGAATCATCCATTCAGGTCTATTTCCAGAATCAATAAAAGCATCTACAGTCTCTAATCTTTTTACAATTTTAGCTCTCTTAGCTCCTGTTGATTTTTCAAGCTCTTTTTTTAATTGCTTTTGCAATTTAACTAAATCTACTTTAGCTAATAATTCTCTTACCGCCTCAGCACCCATGCCAACTCTTATACTTCCATATCCATATTTTTCAATAGCTTCTCTATATTCTTTCTCGCTCAATATATCACATTCTTTAAATCCAGTTTCTTTTGGATCTAAAACTATATATGAAGCAAAATATAATACTTTTTCTAAAGCTTTAGGTGAAATATCAAGTATAAGTCCCATTCTTCCTGGAATTCCTTTAAAAAACCAAATATGAGATACAGGACATGCAAGTTCAATATGGCCAAGTCTTTCACGTCTTACCTTTTTCTTTGTAACTTCAACACCACATCTATCACAAATTATTCCTTTATATCTTACTTTTTTATACTTTCCACAATAACATTCCCAATCCTTTGTAGGTCCAAAAATCTTCTCACAAAAAAGTCCATCTCTTTCTGGTTTCAATGTTCTATAGTTAATAGTCTCAGGCTTTTTTACTTCTCCTTTTGACCATTCTCTGATCTTTTCTGGAGATGCAAGTCCAATACTTAATCTATCAAACTTTTCCAAATCTTGCATTTTTTTGTTCCTCCTTATACTTAATCTTCACTATCTTCAAAATCTACATCATCTAAAAAACCATCTTGATCGTCCTCATCAGACTCATCAATACTTTCTCCATTTTCATCTTCTAACGACATACCTATAAAATCATTATCTGTAACAGTCATGTCAATATCATCATCAAATTTTGGCTCTACACCATCTGTATCATCTTCGATAGATTCTCTTAATTCAAGTCTTTCATTCTCACGATACATCTTTAAATCTAAGCCTAAACTTTGCAATTCTTTAGTCAGAACTCTAAATGACTCTGGTATTCCTGGTGCCGGTATACTTTCTCCCTTAACAATAGCTTCATATGTTTTTAATCTTCCTACCGTATCATCAGATTTTACTGTCAACATTTCTTGTAATGTATAAGATGCTCCATAAGCTTCAAGAGCCCAAACTTCCATCTCACCAAATCTTTGACCACCAAATTGTGCTTTACCACCTAAAGGTTGTTGTGTAACTAAAGAGTATGGTCCTATAGAACGTGCATGTATTTTATCTTCAACCATATGATATAATTTCAACATATACATATATCCAACTGTTACCTCAGCATCTAACAATTCACCAGTTCTACCATCGTGAATTGGAAATTTTCCTGTCGGATTTAAGCCCTGACTTTCAAATAATTGTTTTATATCTGCTTCCTTAGCACCATCAAATACTGGAGTAGATATTTTCCAACCCAAAGTCTTAGCAACATATCCTAAGTGAACTTCCAAAACTTGCCCAACGTTCATACGTGAAGGAATACCAAGTGGATTTAATACTATTTGTAAAGGTGTTCCATCAGGCAAATATGGCATATCTTCTCTTGGTAATATACGAGAAATTACACCTTTATTTCCATGACGTCCAGCAATTTTATCGCCAACAGATATTTTTCTTTTTTGTGCTATGTATATTCTGACTACTTTATTAACACCAGCAGCTAATTCATCAGATGTTTCTCTTGTATATATTTTTACATCTACAACTGTACCAGCTTCTCCATGTGGAACTCTAAGCGAAGTATCCCTAACCTCTCTTGATTTCTCTCCAAATATAGCTCTTAAAAGTTTTTCTTCTGCTGTAAGCTCTGTTTCTCCCTTTGGTGTAACTTTACCAACAAGTATATCTCCAGGTCTTACTTCTGCTCCTATTCTTATAATACCATTTTCATCTAAATCTTTAAGCGCATCATCACCAACATTTGGTACTTCTCTTGTGATTTCCTCTGGTCCTAGTTTTGTATCCCTAGATTCACAATCATAATCTTCTATATGTATAGTAGTAAGAACATCATCTCTAACCAAATCTTCAGAAATAAGAATAGCATCTTCATAGTTATAACCTTCCCATGTCATAAATCCAACAAGAATATTCTTTCCTAATGCAAGTTCACCCTTATCTGTTGAAGGTCCATCAGCAATTACATCACCTTTTTTTACCTTCTCACCTTTTAAAACAATAGGTTTTTGATTTATACATGTTCCTTGGTTAGATCTTTGATATTTTATCAAGTGATATTCATCTTTTCCTGTTTTTGTATCAATTATAATTTTATTTGCACTAACATATGAAACAACTCCATCATGTTTCGCTGTTATAACAATTCCCGAATCAACTGCAGCTTTATATTCAATTCCAGTTCCAACAATTGGACTATCTGATCTTATTAATGGTACTGCTTGACGTTGCATGTTAGCTCCCATAAGAGCACGTTTTGCATCATCATTTTCTAAAAATGGAATCATTGCTGTTGCCACAGAAACAAGTTGTTTTGGAGATACATCCATTAAATCAACTTTTTCTCTTTCAATTTCAACAATTTCGTCTTGATGTCTAACTTTAACTCTTTTACGCACGAACTTATTTTCATCATCAAGGGGTTCATTTGCTTGAGCAACGATATATTTATCTTCCTCATCAGCAGTAATATACACAACTTCATCAGTTACCACTCCAGTTGCTTTGTCTATAACTCTATATGGTGTTTCTATAAAACCATATCTATTTATTTTTGCAAATGTAGAAAGTGATGAAATAAGTCCTATATTTGGTCCCTCTGGAGATTCTATTGGACAAAGTCTTCCATAATGTGTATGATGTACATCACGAACTTCAAATCCTGCTCTTTCTCTAGTTAAACCACCAGGTCCAAGTGCCGAAATTCTTCTTTTATGTGTAAGTTCTGCAAGAGGATTTATTTGATCCATAAATTGAGATAACTGTGAGCTACCAAAGAATTCTCTTAAAGCCCCAACTACTGGTTTAATGTTTATTAATGTCTGAGGAGTGGCTACATCCAAATCCTGAGTTGCCATTCTTTCACGAACGACTCTTTCTAAACGAGCAAGTCCAATTCTAAATTGATTTTGTAGTAATTCACCTACACATCTAACACGTCTATTTCCTAAATGATCAATATCATCTGTTTCTCCAAGACCAAATCTAAAGTTAACAAAATAATTAATAGATGCCATTATATCATCCAAAGTAGCACATTTTATAACTAATTTTTCTCTATTTAATTTAATCTTTTTTCTCAATTCTTTTTCGTCTATATCTCCCCATTTTTCTAGTAGTTCTTTTAATGCTGGGAAGTAAACATCTTCTTTTATAACATCTTTATCAATATCTATTCCTAAATATGTAGATATATCAACTGTATTATTACCAATTATTTTTACTTTCTTTCCTTCTACGTCAATATATACAACATTAATTCCCGAATTTTTTATCTCATATGCTTTTTCTTTGCTTATTTTTTCTCCAGCATTAACAATGATTTCTCCAGTTTCGGTATTTATAATATTTTCTGCTGCAATTTGACCAATTGTTCTTTCAGCTATACTTAATTTTTTATTATATTTATATCTACCAACTCTTGACAAATCATATCTTCTAGGTTCAAATAATAAACCAAATAAAAGACTCTTTGCAGCATCTACGTGTAAAGGTTCTCCCGGTCTTATTTTTTTATATATTTCAAGTAAAGCCGCATCTTGTGTTTTAGCCGGATCTTTATATAAAACACTATTAATTAAATCATCTTCAAATAAATCCATTATTTGTTGATCAGTTTCAACACCTAAAGCTCTAATAAGCGTTGTAATAGGAACTTTTCTAGTTCTATCAACTCTTGCATAAATCATATCAGACGCATCTGATTCATATTCAAGCCATGTACCACGAATAGGCATAACTGTAGCAGAATAAAGCAATTTACCAGTCTTGTCTCTTTCTGAAGCATAATATACCCCAGGTGAACGTACAAGTTGAGAAATAATAACTCTTTCAGCTCCATTAATTAAAAATGTTCCACTATCAGTCATAACTGGTAAATCTCCTAAAAATATTTCTTGTTCTTTTATTTCACCAGTTTCACGATTAATAAGACGAACTTGTACTTGTAATCTTGATGAATAACTTGTATTTCTTTCTTTAGCTTCCTCTATAGTATATTTTGTTTCTTCCTCTAAATGATAATCTACAAATTCTAATAATAAATTGCCAGAAAAATCTGCTATAGGAGAAGCATCTGATAATACATCCTTTAATCCTGATTTAAGGAACCATTCATAAGATTGCTTTTGAATATCAATTAAGTCAGGCATATCAATAACTTCTTTGATATTTGAAAAACTCATTCTTGTCGCTTTTCCATTTTTAATTTCATGAACCATTTTTATACCCCCAATACACAACTTAAAAAGACAACAAAAAGCCAAACTAGTTTACATAAACTAATTTGCTTTTTTTCGTTATTTTATTTTTTAACTAAATATAAACTCGACTTTTTTCAACTATTTCAACCATCCTTTTATATTATAGTTTACATAGTAATCTTGTTAAGAAACAATGTTTTAATTATTATAACACATACTTTTAATAAAGTCAAATATTTTTTAAATAAATTTTCAAAAAATTATTCACGCGATGTTGACATAATATTGACTTTTATATATAAATATGCTATAATATTACTAGAGAATAATTTAGAAATTTATATATAATAATATAAGGAGGATTTAATTATGAAGTTAAGAAAATTTGAAAAACAGTCCATGGAGGCATCCGGTAGAACTTCCAACATAATTGTAATGATCCAGGACGTGCGGAATGGACTAAGTTATTTAGAAATGCTTAGGAAGTATCCTGGGCAAATAGACAAAATAGATTTTGCCTTCGAAAAAGCTTGATCCAAGTAGGACAGGAAGAGAATTTCTTCCTGTCCTTAATTTTTTTATATAAAAAGCGAGAAGAAATACCTTCTCACTCTTTTAACATTTTAAATCGTTTAAATTCTGTTTCAATAAACTCTTTATCATCAACTTTAGAATTGTCAATAAAGAAGTTATCAAAACAAATATTAAGTCTTTTCCATGCACCATTTCCCATGCACTGATCATAATCATTAACTAGTAACGACAAATCACCCGTAGATATAGTGTACAGAAAGATATTGTCTGGAGCAACTATATCCCCTTTTGGATAAGAATCGATTTTATCTAAATCTTTTAATTCTTCTCCAAACAAGGATACAAATTGTTCGGTCAATTTCAAATTTTCTTTTGTAAAATAATTTTCTTGTTTAGGGATAGAATAAACCATCTCCTTTAGCTCATTTCGACTATATTTATCATAACTCCTATATGTAAGTTCAAGAGCAATATAGTCACAAATAAGCTCTTCTAAATACATTCCGTATATCCTACCACTTTCTGATTTTCTTTGGATATATGTATATTCAAAGGATTCATCAGTAGCTGAATACCCAGAAAGTTTTAATTTATTAATTGGTCTAAATAGCAAATGTGCCAATTCATGTCCAAACACAAACCGTATATATGCTTCATCGTCTTTAGGATTAATACTCATAGCAATATCGTATTTTTCATCTTTGCTTAGTAATAATCCATTTGTACTTTCAGTTGTTATAAATGTTTTTAAACTCAATAGTTCAATCTTTTTTTCAAAGATAAACTTGTTATTTAACATAGATACCATGAGTTTGATTATTTCATTAAACCACATAATATACTTATTTTCCATATCAAACACTCCTTAGTAAAAATTTTTTACTTAACACACATTTTTATGCTATTACATTATATCATAAATTATAATATAAGTCAAATATTATGTAAATTATTTCACATCATTTAAGGATAAAATATTTATATTATATATATTTCAACTATAAAAAATTAAATATTTGATATTTTAACATGTTTTCAACATAAATTTTTTCTTATAAAATCAAGCAATAAATAATTATTTTTTTCTTCTAATTTAATATTCTCTTCATCTGTTAGTTCAACTGTATACTTATTATATTCTGGAACTATTGAAATCGAAGCCAAAGGATATCCTTCATTTCTTTTACTATGTATTTTAGAAGTAAGTATTTTTTCTGAATAAAAATTATAATAATTTACATCACATTCATTTTTTACAATTGCAATACATTTTTTCCAACGTATATTTAACAGTCCATTTTTACCATATTTATTGACTAAAGATGTATAATATTGTATCATTTCATCATCAGTAGCTCTTTCTTTTCCATTTATTCTTCTGACATTTGTACCAGGTTGAATTTCATCTGGAACACCTATCAATTCCAAACTATCATCTACTGCTATTGTTGGTATTTTAACAAAATTATAATATCCCATAGCTTTTTGAATGGCATTTTCTTGTGCCGTATTTCCTGTTTCTTCTATTTCAGTTTCAATACTAAAATCATTAAGCCCCAACACCTCTAATCCATTTCTTTCAAGTTCTCCTTTATAACGTTTCATTTTTGCTTTATTGTGCGTAGCAAATAATATTTTCATTTAATCACCTTCCAAATCTAATTAAATTTAATTTATTATAACATATTATAATTTTTTGTAAATATATTAATCATATAATTACTTTTTATATACTTAAATTCTTGACACAATCTATTTTTATGCTAATATATTATTATACGGGGGTAATAAAGTTGTCAGCTAAATTGTATATAAATACAAATAATATCAAAAATAATATAAATTATATTAAAAGCATAATTAAACCAAGCACAAATATAATTGCTATGGTAAAAGCTAACGCTTACGGATGTGGAGCAATAGAAATATCACATTTATTAGAAGAAATAGGTATAACTGATTTTGGAGTTGCTTTAGTATCAGAAGGAGTTAAATTAAGAGAAAGTGGTATAACATCTAATATATTAGTAACTTCACAATATCTTGAAAACGATTTTGAAAATATTATAAAATATAATTTAATTGTATCTACTTCTAATATTGAACTCTCGACAAAATTAAATGAGTATGCAAAATCACATTTTAAAAAAGTAAAAATCCATATAAAAGTTGATACTGGTATGACAAGATTAGGATTTAATATAGATAATATATTTGATAATATAAACTATATTAAAGAAAATTGTACTAATCTAATAATTGATGGTATTTATACTCATCTTTCATGTGCTGATACTAATCATGAATATACTATTAAACAATTACAGCAATTTGATAATATAATAAATAAATTACAAAGTCAAGGATATAAATTTAATTATATTCATGCTTTAAATAGTGCTGGTATTTTAAAATATCAAGCCTTTCAATATACTCATGTTAGAAGTGGTATTCTTATTTATGGATACATGCCTGATAAATCCATAAAAAATAATAATATAAAAGCTTGCTTAATATTAAAAGCGCCAATAATAAGGATTAATAAAATAAAGAAAGATAGCTTAGTGAGTTATGGAGGTACATATATTGCTAAATCAGGGACAAAATTAGCTACAATTCAAATAGGCTATGCAGATGGGTTACCTAGATTTTGCTCGAATAAATATTCCGTATGTATTAATGATCAAGAATGTAGTATTGTTGGAAATATTTGTATGGATATGTGTATGATTGATATAACTAATATAAAAACAGAAATTAAGATAGGTGATGAAGTAACTATTTTTAAAAATGAAAATGATATTCAATTAATTGCTGACCTAACAAATACAATCAATTATGAAATTATATCTAAACTTAGTGACCGTATTGAAAGGATATTAATATAACATTTATAAAACACGTAGCATTTTACTACGTGTTTTATATCTATATTACAAATATCATGTATAATTCCTAATTTAAATTTTTTAGGAGAAAGTACCATATCTTGATCTCCTTTAAAAATCTTATCTATAATCTTTTGGTCATCATTTTTTATATTAACTTAAATATAAATTAATTATATATTACCTTCTTTTAATCTTTCTGCTCTATCAGCAGTAATCAAAGCATCTATCATCTCATCTATATTACCATTTAAAAAACTTTCTAGTTGATATATTGTATAGTTAATTCTATGATCAGTTACTCTGCTTTGTGGATAATTATATGTTCTTATTTTTTCGCTTCTATCACCACTACCAACTTGTAATCTTCTTGTTTTAGCTAATTCAGACTCTTGTTTTTCTTGTTCCATTTCATAAAGTTTTGATCTTAACATTTTCATAGCAGCCTCTTTATTTTGAAGCTGAGAACGTTCATTTTGACAAGAAACAACAATTCCAGTTGGTATATGTGTTATTCTAATAGCTGAAGATGTTTTATTAACATGTTGACCACCCGCTCCGCTAGCTCTATATGTGTCAATTCTTAAATCATTTTGATTTATTTCTACTTCAACATCATCTACTTCTGGTAAAACTGCTACTGTAACAGTAGATGTATGTATTCTTCCACTTGCTTCTGTTTCTGGTACTCTTTGAACTCTATGAACTCCACTTTCAAATTTTAATCTACTATATGCCCCTTTACCTTTAATCATAAAAGACACTTCTTTAAGTCCTCCAATACCAGTTTCATTTATATCTATTATTTCAATTTGCCATCTTTTTAGTTCGGCATACATTGTATACATTCTATATAAATTATACGCAAAAAGTGCAGCTTCTTCACCTCCAGCTCCTCCACGAATTTCTACAATAACATTATTATCATCATTTACATCTTTTGGCAATAGCAGTATTTTCAATTCTTCTTCTAATTCTGGAAGTTTTTCTTTATTTGAATAATACTCTTCCTCCGCCATTTCCTTCATATCTGGATCATCCATTAATTCTTTAGCATCATCCATAGCTTGTTTTATTTTTTTATATTCTAAATATTTATCAACCACATCTTTTATTGCAGACTGTTCTTTCATAAACTTTCTCCAAGAATTTTGATCCGCAATAACATCTGGATCTGATATTTTAGTTGTTAATTCATTATATTTTTTTAAAAGTTCTTCTAATTTATCAAACATATTTTTTCTCCTTATTTTATTATATACATTTTATATAGATTTTAACATATTTTATGCACACTTTCAATACATAAAAACAAATTATGTTCAATAGTATATACAAAAAACAGTCAATAATCAATTATATAAATTATTGACTGTTTTGTACATTTAAGATAATCTACTTTGTGCAATAGAATGAGCGGTTGCCATGCCCTCTAATTCTTTAAAAGCACAATATATTTTATCTTCTGGTAGTTCAGACATATCAGTAAAACCCCAAATCTCTATATAAGATGATTTAGGTATGATACTTTCTAAAGCTAGCCTTACATAGTATAATAACTTAGATGGTTCCCTTAAACTAGCTTGATCTAAGCCTTCTTGTTCTATAAGAGCAATTGAATATCCGTTTTTAATAGCTTCTCTTGTAAGAATAAAAGCCATAGATTTATTATTTAATTGATACCGCTTATCCAACTCTTCTTTTGATAAAATTTTAACTACTCTTTTCATCAGAAACTCTCCTTCTTAAACAATTTAAATTTATTTAACAATTTCATTTTAAAATGTATAATTAATGTACTTAGCAAAATTAATATAATCCTATTTATTTAATTTTATACTAAATCTTATGATAAGTTCATTAATATATCCACCATCGTCCTTAAAATCTCCAAAAAATTCTCCAAAAACATCTTCCCATACTTCTTTAAAGTCATCATCTTTACTTTCAATATCAAATAGTATATTTATATCTAAGTATTGTAATACTTCGTTAGTTAATGCATTTTTTAACTCAGACATTAATTTCGATGCTATAATATATAGCAAACTATAATTTATTTTTTCATCTTTATTATTTATAGAAATTGGAATTCTAACACTCCTTTGAAAGCCTCCTATTTCATAGATTATAGAAGTTTGTTCCTCAATGAATGATATCATAACTTGTGAAATTATATTAGGTAACTTTTTTCTAATTTTTTCAATTTCAACTATTATATCATTTTCAAAATTCTCTTCAATTTTCTTCATTTCCCGTATAATATTTCTTTGTCTTTTTCTATTCTATCAATTCTTCCATTAACCGCATCAATAAATTGTTTATAAATCTGATCTTGTTTCAAACTATTCCTCCTAAAAAATAATTATTTTTTTATAAGTTAATTTTAAGACATTATATCACATCTATATTATAAAAGCAATGAGAATATCATTGTCAACATAACTTTTAAAGTAACTAAAAAAAGTGACACAATTATGCCACTTTTGATTTTAAACATCTCTATCTTCATTTATAATATTAAGCTGTGCTTGAAGCATTGAACTAACTCTAATTTTATATATTTGCATCTGTTTTCTTTTATCTTCTAATTCTGTTTCTGCCTTAATTATATCTTGTTTTAATTTTTCAAGTTCATTTCTAGATTCTACTTCAGCTTCCTTTTTTATAGTCTCAGCTTCTCTCATAGCTACTTCTTTTATATTTTCAGCTTGAGATTGTGCATTTTCTATAGTTTTATTAATTCCTTCCTCAATCGACTTATAATATTTTACAGACTCTTGCATAGTATTAACTTTATCTTTTAGTTCTGAATTCTCTTTGTATAAAGTTTCATAATCGTCCATAACTTTAACAAGAAAATCCTCTACATCATTAATATCATATCCACCTAATTTTGTTTTTTTGAAAGTTTTATTATCTATATCTAGTGGTGTTAACATATTATCCCCCCTTTTTTATAAAAAATGCAGACAATTAAGCCTGCATATAAATTAATTACTTAAGCCATGAAAAAGATGCTTTTTGCTTATTATACTGGCTTCTTTCTAAATCATTTTGTATCTCTACATTCTTTGGTGCCATTAAATATATTAAATTTGATACTTTCTGAATAGTTCCTTCAATCATAAATGTTGCGCCACTCAAAAAGTCTAATACTCTCCTTGCATCTTCTTTACCCACATTTTCAAGATTGATAATTACAGATTTTTTATTTTTTAAATATGCACCAATTTCCTCAACATCTTCATAACATGTTGGTTGTGTAATAACCATTTTAGAAGATGATATAGATGTATTCATAGGGATAACCTTTGTTTGTATATTTTTTGCACCATATGGGCTTTCTTTTTCTATATCCGAAAAAGATCTTCTTGTCCTTGCTTTAGGTTTTGTATAAGTATCTATATCTTCATCTTCTACCTCTGATTCTGTTGTATATTCAACTACATCATCTTCTATATCTTCATCTTCTTGATTACCTATTCCCATCATATCCATGAATTTGTTTATTATTGCTGCGCTCATATATTTCCCTCCTACGATAACTGTACATACTAATTATCTAATAAAACATAAAATATGTCAATACTTTTTCTTAAAAGTTTATTAATTTTCATATATTATACATATATTATACATAATTAAAAGTTAATCCTGGATAATATTTTAATGGATCAGTTATTTTTCCATTTACACGTACCTCTAAATGTAAGTGAGGTCCGGTTGAATTACCAGTACTACCTACATATCCTATTACTTGTCCTTTTGTAACACTCTGTCCTTTTGATACTGCAAGTGAACTACAATGTCCATAAAGTGAAATATATGTATTTCCGTCTGCAGAATTTACGCCATGATTTATCATTACATAATTTCCATATCCATAATTGCTATATGTTGCTACTGATACTGTACCCGATTCAATTGCAACAATTGGTTTTCCAAAAATACCAGAACCAGCAATATCAGCTCCTGTATGTGCACTACCATTAGGATCAACTAAATTATATACTTCTCCAAATCTTGTTGTAATAGTTGTATACCCAGCCACTGGCCAAACATAATTTCCACCAGTAAATGAAGTTGAACCGCCACCACTATTATTCTGTTGTGACTCGGCAAGCACCCTTGCAACCTCTTCTTCAACTTTTTTAAGCGCTGCTTGTCTTTTTTCAGCTAAATATTCTGAATTTGCTTGCAACTGACTTTGTGAACTTTCAAGTTCTTTTACTTTATTTTGCTTAGTGGTTAATGCTGCATTTAATGCATCAGTAGATTTTTGAGTATCATATTTTAATTGATCAAGTTGTAATTTCTGAACTTCTATATCTTTTTTAATATAATCTATATATTCTTTTTGACTCTTCATGTTACCAACTAATGATTTATCATACTCTAATATACTAGTATAAACATTCATTCTAGAAAAGAAATCAGATATTCCCTGAGAAGCAAACAATATATCCCAAAAACTTGGTATTCCATTTTCATATATAGCTCTTAGTCTTACAGCATACATATCTTCAGCAGCATTATAACTCTGTGCAGAATTTTGAAGTGCTGATTCATTTTCCTCTAACTTAGAATTAACTTCATCAACCTTTTCTTGTAATTGTGCAAGTTGTCTACTATATTGGTCCATTTGACCATCAAGTTCTGCTATTTCATAACTATACTCTGCTATTTCTTTTTCTATTCCTGAGAGCTTAGCTGCATTTTCTTTTTCTTGCTGTTTTACCTTTTCTAATTCAGAATTATACTCCTGAATTTTATTATCAGCAAATATACTCGAACCATTAACAATACCTATAATCGTAAATAACACCAGAGTATTCTTTAGTATATTTTTCTTCATATCAACCCTCCTCTTAAGCTTTTAAATATTTTTTAATAGATATGGCACTACCAAATATTCCTATAAACAGACCTAAAAATACATAAACAATAAGTATTTGATACCATAATGTAGAATATGGTAAAAAACCAAAAACACCAAGAGAAGAACCAACCTTTGGTATCCTTGCATATATTAAAACATATGCAATAGATATAACTATAAACGATATTATAGCTGAAACTAATCCCATAATTGTACCTTCAATTACAAATGGTGTTCTTATAAATTTATTAGTAGCACCTATATATCTCATTATAAAGATTTCACGTTTATTTGAATATACTGCAAGTTTAATTGTGTTTGAAATTATAAATATACTTACTATAAGTAATACAGCACCGACTCCAAGTAGAAAAATATTAACAATTTTAGAAACAGAAATTACCGCCTGAATTGTAGTTTCATTATATTTAACTTTATAAATTCCATCTACCTTTTCAACAGCAGTTTTTATAGTGGAACTCTGATCTATATTTGAAAATGTTACTACAAAAGATGCCGGAAATATATCTACTTTATCAAGACCTTCTAAAAAATACTCTTGATCTTTAAACGCCTCTTTAGCATCTTCATATGCCATGTCCTTATCAATATATTTTACTTCTTTAACTCCTTCTATTTGTTTTATTTCATCTTGCATATATTCTATCTCATCATCTGTTGCAGTATCATCTATAAAAGCTTGTAAGCCTTGCTCTAATCTCACAGTTTCTACATTTTTATTAACATTTTGAAATAATATTATAAATATTCCAAGAACTAACATAGTTGCACATATAATAAGCATAGTAGAAAATGTTTTTGAACCATGTTTCTTTAAGTTATCATATCCTTCTTTAATTAAATAAGTTCTCGTTGTCATCTTTAGTATCCTCCTTTTTGTTCGTCTTTTACTATTTTGCCATGATCTAAAGCGATTACTCTTCTGTTTAAAGTGTTAACTATATCTTTAGCATGTGTAACAACTAATATTGTTGTTCCCCTCGCATTAATATCAAGTAAAGTTTTAAAAATCTCTTCTGCTGTTATAGGATCTAAGTTTCCAGTTGGTTCATCTGCAATTATAATAGGTGGCTTAGGAGCTAAAGCTCTTGCTAGAGCTACTCTTTGTTGCTCCCCACCTGATAATTGATTAGGATAATATTTCTCTTTCCCAGATAATCCTACCATTTCAAGTACATTCTTTACTTGAGTTTTAATTTCCCTTTCAGAACATTCAATTACTCTTAATGCAAAAGATATATTTTCATAAACATCTCTATCATAAAGAAGTCTAAAGTCTTGAAATACAAAACCTATCTTTCTTCTTAAAAATGGTATATCCTTATTCTTCAATTTACCTATATCTTTTCCATCAATTAATATTTTACCAGATGTAGGTTCTTCTTCCTTAATCATCAATTTTAAAAAAGTTGATTTACCAGAACCAGAAGGGCCCACTAAAAAAGCAAATTCACCTTTTCCTATATTTAAACTAATATTATCAAGTGCTACAACATCATGATTATATTCTTTTTTTACATTAACAAATTCTATCATTTGTATTTTCCTTTCATATATTTCTCTTATAATTACATAAAAATAATATCATAAATAAAAACTTTTGTCTACATATTTTTATATATTTTGCATTTCTTTTAATACTTTTCTAATAATATCTTCTACACTATCATTTTCTATATTTAAATCATCCATTACTTCTTTTATAACCTTTTCAGAATATCCTAAAACTTGAAGTGCAGTAATAGCTTCTTTAATATTAGGATTGCTCTTTGGAACAATTTTATTCATTTTCTTTACAGAATCAATTTCTTCTTTTAAAATTTTATCTTTCAATTCAAATATTATTTTCTGAGCCATTTTAGGTCCAATTCCAGGAACACTTCTAAGAGTTTCAACATCATCTGTTGCGATTGCAACACACATATCACTTTTATTTATATTGGAAATTATACTTAAAGCTACTTTAGCTCCTACACCACTCACACTAATAAGCTTTTTAAAGAAACTTAAATTTTCATATGATAAGAAACCAAATAATTTCATATCATCTTCTCTAACTTGTAAATATGTATATATTTTTATATCATCTTTTTTATTTTCTATTTGAGCCAATTCATTTTCTGGCATATATATTTCATAACCTATATCATTTACATCAATAATTGCCTTATCTGTAAAAATACTCTCTACTTTTCCTTTAAAGTATGCGTACATCTAATCCACCTCATCTGTATATTTTACACAAAACTTCAAAAAAAGTCAACTTAATTATCTTTTTCTATTATAACACAATCTACCACATCTTCTAAATCTGTATAATCACCTTTTAAAAGGATATCTATAACTTCATTTTCCTCTTCCTCATCTATATTTTCCATATTTATTATAATTTCAATTTTCTTATTTTTCTCTCTTCCTTTACTAAACAATCTATATGAAGAATAATTCCTATAATTAAAAATTTCAATAAATGACATAGATGTAAATATTATCCCCATAATAGCTAATAAATATATTAATGTTTCAATTAAACTTTGCATATGAATCACCTATTTTATTATATTAGTAAAAATACAATTTTGTTAAAGTAACATCCACTTATATAACATTGTTTTAAAGTAGTCTATAAATAATACCAATGAAAAATCTTTTTAATTGCTATATTTAAAAAAATTCATTTAATATTAAAAATAATGCGATGATTAATATATCACCGCATTTATAATATTAACAATGAGAATGTTTATAGTACAAAAAAACTTGCTCTATTTCTACACATTTAGTTTCCAATTTTTTAAAAAATTCTTTTCCCTTTTTAGTTAGTTTTAAGTCATCTTTATGCTTAAAAAATAATTCTTTTTCGATCAACCAAGTTGTTAAGCTATCATATTCTTTATCTTTTTTTCCATCTGGTAATTTAAAAAATATTGTTTCAGGGAAATCTAAAGAATACTCTCCAACTGACTGTAAATATTCAATTAGATTAATAATATTAATATATTCCCCTTCTTCTATTTCAGACATATGCAATAATGCCACATCAATATACCTCAAATCAAAATTATATGTTTTCATACTAATATCCTCCAATTAGTGCATATTCTTTATGTTATTTAATATCTCAGACCAACTATTTACACGCAATATTTCCATTTTTTTGAGTACTCCGTAATCAATATCTCTATTATGATAACTTGAAAAAAGCATTTTACACCTTATATCTCCTTTAAGATTTTCAACTCTATCATCAATTTGATAATCAAACCCTCTAAAATTATTTTTACTAGAAGTAAATATTATCTTATCAGGATCTATATATGGAAATTTTTCTAACAAAAAATCAAATTTTCTTTTAAAAAATATACCAGAATACTTCTCTAAACCTTTAACAATACATGATGAGCAAATATATACATCTAATATATTACAAAGACAAGGTAAAACTTCTTCTACTCCCGCTATTAACTTACAATTTTCATATATATTATACGTTAACAAAAACTCTCTAAATTGTTTTTTTTCATTGTCAGAAAAAACTATATCCTCTATAAAATAGGTTGTAAAATCTTCTTCTTTATGGTTTGTTCCCTTAAAAACATTAATAGCATCAATAAAAGCATTTTGAACTATAACATCATCCACATCTATTAATATACTTTCATTTTTATAATTCATTATTAAATCCTCCCTTTAAGTATTAACCTAAAAATATTATTTATAGTAGTATTATTATACCATTTATATTTATTATGTCAATAAAAGCCTGTATATTTTTAACAAAAATATACAGATAAAAATGAGGCTGCTGAAAAAGTAGCACAAAAAAATAGTAAATTGGAAAATATTTTTTTCTGATTTGCTATTTTTTATTTAAA
>CALXJF010000013.1 GCA_944388575.1 uncultured Clostridia bacterium | reverse complement strand
TTAGTGATTCCCAAAGACAAGCAACAAAAGATGCTGGTAGAATAGCTGGACTAGAAGTTTTAAGAATTATTAACGAACCAACAGCTGCATCTTTAGCACATGGTTTTGATAAAGATTCAGAACAAAAAATAATGGTATATGATTTAGGTGGAGGTACTTTTGATGTATCTATACTTGATATTGGAGATGGAGTATTTGAAGTAATGTCTACATCAGGAAATAATAAACTTGGTGGAGATGACTTTGATGAAAGAATAATTAATTTCTTAGTATCTGAATTTAAGAAAGATAATGGAATTGATCTATCAAATGACAGTATGGCTATGCAAAGATTAAAGGAAGCTGCTGAAAAAGCTAAAATAGAACTTTCTGGAGTAATGCAAGCTCAAATAAACTTACCATTTATAACTGCAGATTCAACTGGTCCAAAACATTTAGATATTACTTTAACTAGATCTAAATTTGAAGAATTAATATCTGATTTAGTTGAATCAACTGTAGGACCAGTAAACCAAGCTATGAAAGATTCTGGTTTAACATTTGATAAGATTGATAAAGTATTACTTGTTGGTGGTTCAACAAGAGTTCCACTTGTACAAGAAACTGTAAAAAGAATTACTGGTAAGGAACCATATAAAGGAATTAACCCTGATGAATGTGTTGCTATTGGTGCAGCTATTCAAGGTGGTGTTTTAACTGGGGAAGTTAAAGACTTAGTTCTTTTAGATGTAACTCCGCTTTCTCTTGGTATTGAGACTTATGGTGGGGTATTTACTAAATTAATAGAAAGAAATACAACAATACCAACTAAAAAATCTCAAATATTTAGTACAGCTGCAGATGGTCAAACATCAGTTGAAGTACATGTATTACAAGGAGAAAGAGAAATAGCTTCATATAACAAAACTTTAGGAAGATTTAGTTTGACAGGTATACCACCAGCTCCAAGAGGTGTTCCACAAATTGAAGTTACATTTGATATAGATGCAAATGGAATAGTTCATGTTACAGCTAAAGATATGGCTACAAATAACGAGCAAAAAATAGCTATTACTGCAAGTACAAATTTAACTGAAGAAGAAATTCAAGCAGCAGTAAAGGAAGCTGAAGCTCATGCAGCTGAAGATAAGAAGAAGAAAGAAGAAGTTGAAGTTAGAAATAATGCAGATTCTTTAGTATACAATACTGAAAAGACATTAAAAGAATTAGAAGGTAAGATTTCTGATGAAGAAAAAGGAAAAGTTGAAGTTGAACTTGCAAATGTTAGAAAAGCATTAGAAGGTACAGATAATGAAGCAATTAAAGCAGCTTCAGAAAAATTAACTTCTGTATTTTATGAAATATCTTCAAAATTATATTCTCAAGCAGCACCACAAGATGGAGCTAATACACAAGGAACTGATTCTACAGCAGAAAATACAGATAATGTAGTTCATGATGCAGATTATAAAGTTGAAGATGATAATAATAAATAATATGTATTGTAAATATAATAATATAAAGGGGTGGGAGGTTACACACTTACCACCCTTAAATTTTAATGATGTAGGGGGTATTTAAAAGTGGCAGATTCAAAAGATTATTATGAATTATTAGGTGTATCAAAAACTGCTACTGATGAAGAAATAAAGAAGGCATATAGACGTTTAGCAAAAAAATATCATCCGGATGCACAGCATACAGATGAAGATAAGAAAAAAGCTGAAGCTAAATTTAAAGAAATAAGTGAAGCATATAGTGTACTTTCTGATAGTACTAAACGTGCACAGTATGATAGATTTGGCTCTAATTTTGAACAAGCTGGTTTTGGCGGACAATCAGGAGCATATGGTGGCTTTGGAGGCTTTGATTTTTCTGGATTTGGAAATGGAATGGGAGTAGATATTGACTTAGATGATATTTTAGGTAGTGTTTTTGGTGGAGGATTTGGAGGATTTGGAAGTTCTTCCAAAAAACAGGGCCCATCAAAAGGAGCAGATTTGAGATATAATATGACTATTTCTTTTGAAGAAGCAGCATTTGGAACAAGCAAACAAATAAATATATCAAGAAATGAAAGTTGTGAAATTTGTCATGGAAGTGGTGCAAAACCTGGTACTAGTGCTACAACTTGTGATAAATGTCATGGAAAAGGTCAAATACATATCACTCAAAATACAATAATGGGTACATTTTCTACTGTAAAAACTTGTGATAAATGTGGTGGTGAAGGAAAGGTAATTCCAAACCCATGTGAAAAATGTCATGGAAAAGGTACAGTAAGAAAGACTAAAAAAATTGATATTAATATCCCTGCTGGAATAGATAATGGTCAGGCAATTTCATTAAGAGGAGAAGGCGATATCGGAAAAAAAGGTGGACCAAATGGAGATTTGTTTGTAGTAGTAAATGTTACACCTCATAAAATATTTAAAAGAGAAGGTTTAAATATTTTTACTGAAATTAAAGTGCCATTTACTAAAATGGTACTTGGAGGATCAATAAAAGTTCCCACTTTAGAAGGAGATGTAGATTTTGATATACCAGAAGGTACACAAACGGGAACTAAGTTTAAATTAAAAGATAAGGGAATATCAAGTATTCATGGTAGAGGTAGAGGTAATTTAGAATTTACTGTAAAAGTAGATATACCAAAAAAACTTACAGATGAACAAAGAAAGATTCTTACGGAATTTGCTAATTCTTTTGGAGATGAAGTAAATCCAAAAAAGAAAGGATTTTTTGGAAGGTAAAGAATAAAATAAAATATAATATATATAATATATATAATATATATAATATATATAATATATATAATATATATAATATATATAATATATATAATATAATATATATAATATAATATAAAATAAACTATCTCCCTAGTTTTTGTTCTATAGACTAGGGAGATAGTTTATATTTTAAATAATCAATTTTCAAAATAACTTTTTGAATAAGCAATCTGATTATTTATTTCGCTTACCAGAACGAATATTATAAAAATTGATATAATATTGAAAAGTATTCCTATATTACCACATGCAATCATTAAAGCACTAATTGCCATTAGGAGTATACCAACAAACCAAAATTTAAAGTATGAAAAAGTTCTATCACTCCATATTTCAAATGCTTTATATTCAGTGTTAGTAAATTTTGTTATAAAGTTTAATGAAAAATTTGTACAACATTTGTCAATTAATCTAAATATTTTTATATTTCGTAAATTTTTATTTTCCTTAATAAGGCAAGATATAAGAATTATTGCGTTTAACTCTAGTATTGGTAAAATAGCTCCAACTGTATTAAAAGTATATAGATACAAAGAATTAAAGAAAACAATATTTAAAATAATCTTTAATCTACCTGGCAAAAATATCATAAAAAATATATATGCCATTAGTATGTACATAAACACTTCAGTTTTTTTAGTAAGGCTTTCTAAATATAGTGTTTTTCGTGATGTATCTTGGGCATTTGGAAAAACTTTTTGAACTAATTGTAGATTTGCTTCTTCATCTGAATTTGTTAAAATTGTATTGCCTCTATATTCCCAAAATCTTCTAACTGCTTCTTGATTGTCGATTTCAGTATTTGATGATTTAAATAATAAAAATGAAGGCCAATGTTCTTTAGCAAATATATCTTGCACTTCTCCAACTGTTACTTTTTCGTCTAAGGCTAAGTTTCCATAAGCTCCCCGACCATACCAAATTCCATAGTTAGCGTTAAGCAGACCGAAAACTAATAGTATTAGGGATACTATGAGTATAGTTCTTCTAAAAATAAGTTCCTTTTTCATAATTATGTTGCTCCTTTCAAATCTGAAAAAAATCAATAAATTAATACGCATATTATATCAAAATTTTACATAAAAGTCAATGCGTTTTGAATTATAAAATAAATTATGTAAAAAAATTATTATATATAAAATTGAATAAAACAAAAATGTTGTGTACAAACTAAAAAATATGTAGTATAATATATAATTATAATTATTATAACTTAATTACATAATGTTTGGAGGTAATATTTATGTTTTGTACAAAAGAAAATGGAAGGAAAAAGACGGGATTAAGTTTAATAGTATTAGTAATAACAGTAATAGTGGTAATAATTTTAGCAATGGCAGTATTATTAACAATGACTGAAAATAATCCAATAGAAAATGCAAAAAAAGCAGCTTTTCAATCTGATTTAAAAAATATGCAAGAAGATTTAAATATGTACATTTTTTCAAAAGTAAGTGATAGTTTAGGAAGTTATAAAAATAGTTTGTTAAATGCTAATAAAAACATATTGATTGAAAATGCTGAAGAAATAGAAGGAAAAAATATACAAGATGTAATTTCATCATTAAGTAATAAATATATTGATAAGTTAGAAATAAAAAATGGAAACTTAGTTTATGTTGGAAACGATGAAAAAGAAAAAGAATGGGCTAGTGAAGTGTTATATACAACGAATAATGTAGAAGTGGTAAGTGATCAAACAGATATAGTATCATCAAATAATGGAAACTTAAAAAATAGTATTGTTAATATATCTATTGGGGGTAAAAGTATTCAAAATGGTATTCCAACTCCAAATGAACCTGTTGATATAGAAAATGTAGGTGATAATTTTGATAATGTTTATAAAATATCGTTAAAATTCTATAATAATGTAGTAGATCAAGATTATATATGGAATTTTACTAATTGGGTTCAAGATAGTAATTTAAATATGCAACAACACCATTATGGTGTTAAATTGAAATTAAAACCAAATACAACATATATTGTAGAAAAATATGATAATTCAAATGTAAAAACAAATTTTGGAATATGGCTACTTAACGATGATGGAAATGCTGGTCCAAGAATTGGACTTAATAATGTAAAACAAGCAGAATTTACCACTTCGAAATTAGGGGAAGTGTATTTAGCTTCATGGTTTGCAATGGGGCAGAAACAAATAGATGAATTTAAAGATATATGTAAATACATAAATATATATGAAAAAAATAATTTTGAAGAATATGCGATATTACTTGATGAACCATTATATGGCGTAGATGATGTAAATGACCAATTGTATATTGATATTTTAAACAGTAAATCAAAACTAATAAAGAAAAATAAAGATAAAAAGTTTAATTATAAAAGTGATTATCAGTGGTATTACAATGTTGTAAATTACGCTAGTTCTGTAGATAATGCAATAAAATATACAGGTATATCTAATAGATTTATAAATCCTAAAAAAATAGCAAGTGGAGTTGGAGAATATAGTATTAATCATACAGATAATGATAAATGTCAAATTGTATTTAATTATGATGGAAAGGGAAGTAATATAGATGAATGGGTAGAACTTTTAACAAAATGGAATGACTCAGGTAAACCATTAGAAGTAGTATATAACTTAAATACTCCTAGTACGTTAGATATTACTGATAATATTAATTTTTCTACACTTAACAATTTATTTGGAAAATATAATACTATGAATATTAATACAAGTATCTCTCCGAGTAATATAACATATCAATCTCTTTTATAATGTGATAAAAAAGCTGATAGTACTATAATAACTATTGGCTTTTATCATTTTAAGAAAAAAATTGGAACTATTATAATAATTATGATATAATATATATGATATATTTCTTATGTCTATCACTAAACTATCACATATTAATTATATAATATATTTAAATGTAAGGGGGTTATTATGTCAAAAATATTAGTAGTTGATGATGAAGAAAAAATAAGAGGGGTTATAAAAGAATATGCACGTTTTGATGGATATGATGTAAAAGAAGCTATAGATGGGATGGATGCTATAGATAAGTGTAAGGAAGAAGATTTTGATATAATTATTATGGACGTAATGATGCCAAAATTAGATGGATTTTCTGCTATTAAGGAGATAAGAAAGAAAAAGAATATTCCTGTTATAATGCTGTCTGCTAGAGGAGAAGAGTATGATAAATTATTTGGATTTGAAATTGGTATAGATGATTATGTGGTAAAACCTTTTAGTCCAAAAGAATTAATGGCAAGAATAAATGCAGTCCTTACAAGAGTTTCTATAAAAAAAGAAGATATTGGTTCTGATAAAGATAAATATGTTTATGAAGATTTAGTAATTGATATGCTTGGAAGAGAAGTGTATATTGATAATAAAAAGCTTGATTTGACACCAAAAGAGTATGAATTACTAGTATATTTTGTATTAAATAAAAATATAGCACTTTCAAGAGAGAAAATACTAAATGAAGTATGGGGATATGATTTCTTTGGTGAGGACAGAACAGTAGATACTCATGTAAAAATGTTAAGAAATAGTCTTGGCAAGTATAGGGAAAAAATTGTAACCGTAAGAGGAATGGGGTATAAATTTGAAGAGTAATAGTAGTCTAACTAAAACCTTAACTTTTAGACTGTGGAGTTATTTCATTGCTTTTGCAATATTGCTGTTTATTATACTTTGGTTTATGCAGGTAATTCTTTTACAAAGTTATTATAGTTCAATGAAAAAAAATGAAGTTGTTAGATTATCTGACGAAATAGAAAAAGAATACTTAAACGGAAATTATGTTGAAAATATTGATAAAATTGCATATAAAAATGCTTCATCTATCTTTTTATTTGATTTAAATGGTAATATAAAATACGCATCGTCTGGTGGTACAAATTCTAATACAAGCATTCAGGCACCAACAAGACCTATTACTATAAATATTGATGAAGTAATCCAAAAGATGAATGAGAGTCCAAATAATAAGGTTAGTTATACATTTAAATTAGATAGATTTAAGACAGAAATATATGTGTATGGTAGAATAATTCCAGATACTGATACATGTCTTGTAATTGTTTCTTCTATAGATCCTATAGATGCAACAACTAATGTATTGAAAAGTCAATTGATATATGTTACTATAATTGCACTTTTAATATCTTCAATAGTTTCTATATTTCTTTCAAGGAGAATTTCGCATCCATTGCAAGATATTACTAAGACAGCTAATAAACTAGCTCAAGGAAATTATGATATAGAATTTAAGAAGGCTGGATATAAAGAGATTGACGAATTAGCGGATACTTTAAATTATGCTACAAAAGAATTAGCTGAGACTGATAAAGTAAGAAAAGAACTTATAGCTAATGTTTCTCATGATTTAAAAACACCACTTACCATGATTAAAGCATATTCTGAGATGATAAGAGATCTTTCTGGAGATAATAAAGAAAAAAGAGAAGAACATTTAAATGTTATAATTGAAGAGACAGATAGATTAACAAGATTAGTTAGTGATATGATGGATTTATCGAAAATCGAATCAGGTTTTGCTTCTCTTACAAAAACAATATTTAATTTAGGAGATGTAGTTAAAAAAATAGTAAATGGCTTTGATATAATTCAAGATGAAAATTGCAGTATAAAGGTTGATATTGCTAATGATACTTACGTACTTGCAGATAAAACTAAAATTGAACAGGTGGTTTATAATTTAGTTAATAATGCTATTAATCATAGTGGTGAAAATAAGAAGATTCATATAAAGGTAGTAAATGTAGCTAAAAGAGTAAAATTTTTTGTAGAGGATAATGGACCTGGAATTTCAAAGGAAGATTTGCCAAATATATGGAATAGATATTATAAAGCTTCAAATACGTTTAAAAGAACAAGTAGTGGTACAGGGTTAGGTCTTTCAATTGTTAAAAATATACTTGATAAGCATAATTCAAATTATGGTGTTGACAGTATAGTTGGAAAGGGAACAACGTTCTATTTTGATTTAGAGAAGGTAAGTAAAAAGGATACTAAAAAAGAAAGTAAAGAAAAAAAGAAGGTAGATTAAAATAAGGGACAACTTCATAAGTTGTCCTTTTACGTCTCTACTTGACATAAAATTAAAATGGTGATATACTATTTGCATAAAGAAAAAGAATATTTATTTTATAATTATAAAATATGGAGGTATAAAATGAATAGAAAAATAACTGTTGAAGAAATAAAAAGAAGAATAAATTTAATTAAACTTTTTTTCTTAGAAAACAAAAGGCAACCTAAATATAATGAGAAATATAAAGGTGAACCTGTGGGAAATTGGCTTAATAGAATAAGGAATCAGACAATTGAGATTACTAATGAGGAAAAAAGTGAACTTGAAAATTTAGGAATAAGAACCTATAGTATACCAAAAGAAAAAATTCGGAATTTTGAAGTAAAAGCTCTTATAGCTTTTTTTAAAGAAAATAGTAGATTACCATATCCTAGAGAAATTTATGTTATAAAAAAAGAAACACTTGATGAAGAGGTAAAAAGATTCTTTGTAGAACAAGATAATTTATATAATAGAAAAGATATAACTGAAAATATAATTATTAATATTGGATGGTTTTACGTTAATATCAAGACTGGACATACTAAATTATCTAGTTATAATATCAATGAACTAAAGGACGCTGGAATTAGTATAGGTACTACTATAAGTTATAAACATAGGTTTTCAAGAAATATTACTAATTTAATAAAATTTTACGAAGAGAATAAACGACATCCAAAATATAATGAAGTATATAATGGTATAAGAGTAGGTTCTTTTTTACAACGTATAAGACAAAATAATAATATTTTATCAAAAGAAGATTTAGAGTTATTAAATTCAAAAGGAATAAATACAACAGGAAGAACGTATAAGGAAAGAAGAAAGGTTTAATTAAGAAATGAATAGTCAAAGGCAATTATTTACGTCTTTGACTTTTTCACAATATATATACTAAATTTATTTAATATACTCATATTTTTTTCATATATTCTAGTTATAATTAAATTAACGAAAGGAGGTAGGATAAAAATAAATAATTGCTATAAACTTCATTTAGATTTTACATCTCTATCATATTTTTATCACAATATAAGGATATAATATAGCCATAAAGCAAAGGAGGTAGATATAGATAATATGAAAATTAAAATTAATAACTTAAGAAACAAATTGATTGGAAAATAATTTATGTACGTTAGGGAGGTGATAAATGATATAAAAAACTCGCTGTACACAAAAAAATATAGATAGAAAATAACTAAATAATAAATATAAAATATAAAATATAAAATATAAAATATATATAAGGAGATGATATATGATAAAAAAATAATTATCCATAATTTTAAAATATAAAACAATTCCTATACATAAAATATATAAAGCTTTAATAAGCTAAAGAAACGAAAAAATAAAAATGCTTTTTCATATAAGAACCAGAGTAAACCTCTGGTTTTTTCCTTTTTCAGTATTGAAAAAATGTATATATCGTTGTATAATACAAACAGTATAAATAAGGTATTTATTATATAAAGCGTGGTGAGAATTTTTTGTTTAAGAATTTGTTAAAGAATACAGATTATGTTGTTGTTGCTTGCATTTTTATATTGTTTATTATAGGTGTAATAGCCATATTTAGTGCAGGATATGCAACAGATGTAAATAAAGATGAATATATAAAGCAAATTATATGGTTTGGTGCAGTACTAATCATGATGATTGTAATTTGGTGTATAGATTATAATACATTTGATATTTTTGGATATATACTCTATGGTATTAATTTAATTTTACTTGTTGCAGTTTTATTTATGCCAAGTTTGATGGGAGCAAGTAGTTGGTTTAATTTAGGAGGAATATTATATCAACCTTCTGAATTAATGAAAATAGGTTATATAATATGTAGTGCAAAATTTTTTAGCATATTAAAAAATGATGTGACTAGAAATAATAAAAAAAAGAAATGGATAATAATAGCAATACTTGCTTGTCTTTTTATATTACCTGTTTGTTTGATAATATTACAACCAGATTTTGGAACTGCGATGGTTTTTGTAGTAATACTTAGTTTTATGCTTTTTAAATACGGAATAAAATATAGATATATATTAATGTGCATTGGTATAGCTTTAATAATGATTCCACTTGTGTATTTTTTTGTTTTAAATCCAACTCAACAAGAAAGAATAAAAGTGTTTTTAGATCCTGAATTAGATCCACTTGGTAGTGGATATAATGCTATACAATCAAAAATTGCAGTTGGTGCTGGAATGCTATTTGGGACTGGATTGTTAAAAGGTGCACAAACACAATATGGATATTTGCCAATAAAATCTACTGATTTTATATTTTCGGTTATATCTGAAGAAATGGGATTTGTTGTTTCAGCTTTTATAGTAATTGTATATGCTGTATTATTAATTCGTTTGTTAAGGATAGCTAAAAATGCTAGAGATGACTTTTCAAGTTTTATGGTTATTGGTGTAGCTGGAATGATGTTCTTTCATTTTGTAGAAAATATTGGAATGACAATAGGATTATTACCAATTACAGGTGTACCACTTCCATTTGTTAGCTATGGTGGAAGTAGTATGATAACAAGTGGTATGGCTATTGCAATAGCACTTAATGTATCTGCTAGAAGATCAAAAAATGTATTTTTAGATTAGTATTAGATTAAAACTTGAAAAAAAACTATATAAAATATATAATGTATATATGATATTATGAAAAAAGAGGGATATTTATGAAAAAAAGAAAAGGTATAAGTTTAGTTATTGTTACAACTGCTGTGGCAATAATGATGATACTAATATCTGTTGCATCTGTAGTTGGAAGTGGTGCAATAAGTAGTGCAAATTTTGATGAGTATAGATCAAATATAAGTAGAGTATCAGATTTAGTTAATGAGTATTACTTACAAAATGATTCTTTACCAGTGACAAATGATGTAGTAAATCTATATTCTCTACCAAATGATTTTAGAGCTGAGTTAAAGGATAATAACGATCTTTCAAATACTTTATTTGTTATAAATGTTGATTTATTAAATGATGAAACCATAAAGAATGGAAGAGGAACTTTAAGTTCTCAAGATGTTTTTTTGGTTGCAGAAGAGACAAATAATGTGTATTATATGAAAGGATTTAAATATAAATCTAAGACGTATTATGGAGTATAATAGATGGAAAAAGGTATAAAAGAATATATAAAGAAAATTAATGTAGGAAATGTTGAAATAAAAAATAATGTGTTTTTAGCACCAATGGCTGGAGTTACTGATATTCCTTTTAGAAAGATTTGTCAAGAGTTTGGGCCTGGTTTAATGTATACAGAGATGGCAAGTAGTAAGGCTTTAGAGTATAATAGTAAAAAGACTGAAAAGTTACTTGAAGTTTTAGATGACAACTTGCCATCTGCAGTCCAAATATTTGGAAGCAATAAAGAGAGTATAAGAAACACAATTCTTATGTTAAACGAAAATGAAAATATAGATATAATAGATATTAATATGGGTTGCCCTGCACCAAAACTTGTCAAAAATGGAGATGGTGCGGGATTACTTTTGGATTTAAAAAATGTAGAAAGTATAATTAAAGAAGCAGTAAAAGTCTCAAAAAAAGAAATAACTATTAAGACAAGAAAAGGATTCGATGAAGAAAGAATAACTGCAATTGAAGTTGCCAAAATATGTGAGTCAAATGGTGTAAAACAAATAACTATACATGGAAGAACTAGACAGCAATATTATAGTGGAAATGCCGATTTAGATATAATAAAAAAAGTAAAAGAAAATGTAAAAATTAATGTAATTGGAAATGGAGATATTTTTGATGTAAATTCAGCGTTAAAAATGTTTAAGTATACTAATTGCGATGGTATTATGGTCGCAAGGGGTGCTATGCGGAAATCCGTGGTTATTTAAAAGTATTTTAACAGGAAAAGACTATATACCTACAAATGAAGAAAGACTTAAAATTATCTTTAAACATTTAGATTATTTGGTTCAAAACGATGGCAAGTTTCTTGCAAATTTAAAGTGTAGAAAGCATATTTCGTGGTATTTAAAAGGATTAAACTCTAGTACAAAGATTAAAGAGGAAGTAAATAAGGCTGAAAATATAACCATTGTTAAAGAAATATTAAAAAAATATTTTGATACAATTAGTTGAGAGGAATAAATATTGATTACAAAGGAATTAAAAAGAAAAATATTAGATAGATATAAATTAGAAGATGAAAGAATAGTTGTAGCTAACGTCTTAGATAAAGTATATAGATATGAAAAATCTGATAAATTGGAATATACTTCGTTTTTAAATCTAAATGAGTATGGTATTATTACAGCTATATTAAATGAATTGAATGTAAAATATAGTGTGTTTTCTTTAAATCGGAAAGCTAATTAAAAAAATGATTTTTTTTGTACCAAATTATATGCAGTTAAATATGAATTTCTTTAGTAATTATATAGCTTGTATAAAAATTTCACCTAATTTAGTTAATAAACTTACACATAAAGATTATATGGGAAGTATATATTCTTTAGGTATTAAAAATGATGTGATAGGAGATATTTTTGCTACATCTAAAGCAGGTTATGTTTTTTGTCAAAAGAGTATTTCAGAATATATTATTTTAAATTTATATAAGGTAGGAAATCAAGATGTTAGTGTAGAAGAGATTTCTCTTGATTGTAATGAAATAAAAGAGCTAGAAATAGGCTTTAAAGAAGTAGAGGTTATGGTGCCTTCAAAAAGAATAGATGTAATACTTGCATATTTATATAAATTAAGTAGAAATGAGGTTAAAGATAAAATTCAAAGAGGAGACTTAATTTTTAATGATAAGATAATGTATTATATAAGTACTAATATAAAAGAAGGAGATATAATATCATTTAAAAGATGTGGAAAATTTAGGGTTGGATGTATTATAAGAAAAACTAGAAGTGAAAAAATAGTTTTAAAAATATATAAGTATGTTTAATAGTTTGGATGTGAAATAATGAATTTAAAAATATTATATGAAGACAATCATATTATAGTTGTGGTCAAACCAGTTGGTATACCGGTTCAAGAAGATAAAACAAAAGATATTGATATGCTTAGTATTATAAAAAAATACTTAAAAGAAAAGTATGATAAAAAAGGGAATGTATATTTAGGCCTTGTGCATAGGCTTGACAGAATGGTTGGAGGTGTTATGGTTTTTGCTAAAACATCAAAAGCAGCTTCAAGAATATCAGAATATATCCGTCAAAAGAACTTTAAAAAGAAATACTTGGCTATTTTAAACGGTGAGTTATTAGTTGATGGTAATACTCATCAATTAAAAAATTATTTAGTAAAAAATCAAAAATTAAATATGAGTAGAGTAGTACTTAAAGAAACTAAAAATTCAAAACTTGCTGAACTAGAATATAAAGTTATAAAAAATTTTGAGTATAAGGGTAAAAAGTATAGTTTAGTAGATATTAATTTACATACAGGACGTCATCATCAGATTAGAGTACAATTTGCAAATATTGGATATCCACTTTATGGTGATATTAAATATGGAAAGTTAATTAATAAATCTAGTCATGGTGTCGCTTTGTGGTCGTATTATCTATCTTTTTTTCATCCTACTAAAGATGAGTACTTAGAATTTATCTGTAAACCTAATCAGGTTAACAATTATAATTTAGATAAAATTTGGAGTGAATGTTTATAATGGATTTTGATAGTGTTAAAATTGAAATAGATCATTTGGATGAAAAACTAAATCAACTTAAAGAGGCTTTAAACATAGATAAAAAATATATAAGAGTAAATGAAATAGAAAAAGAAATTAATACACCTGGTTTTTTTGAAGATTCTAATAATTCGGTTAAACTATTATCTGAATTAAAATCATTAAAAGATATTATAGAAAAAGTAGAAAGACTAGAAAGTAACGTTTCTGATGTAAATGTTTATATTGAGTTAGCTGAGGAAATGAATGATGCTGAAAGCTATAAAGAGGCTAAAGCATTATGTAACATGCTGACTAGACATCTAGAAAAGCTTGAGATATCAACTTTATTGTGTGATGAATACGATAAAAATAATGCTATAATTACAATTCATCCAGGAGCAGGTGGAACAGAGTCACAAGATTGGGCTTTAATGTTATATAGAATGTATACAAAGTGGGCAACTAGGTCAGATTTTGAGATAGAAGTATTAGATTTACAAGATGGAGAAGAGGCTGGCGTAAAAAGTGTATCTTTTCTTATAAAAGGAATCAATGCTTATGGTTATTTAAAAGGAGAAAATGGTGTACATAGGTTAGTAAGAATTTCTCCATTTGATAGTAATAGTAGAAGACATACTTCTTTTGCTGCAATAGAAGTACTGCCTGAGATAACTGATAATATAATGATTGATATTAAGCCAGAAGATATAGAAATGGATGTGTTTAGGGCAAGTGGAGCGGGTGGACAACATGTAAATAAAACTTCTTCTGCAGTTAGAATTAAACATATACCAAGTGGAATTGTTGTAAGTTGTCAAACAGAGCGTTCTCAAGTTCAAAATAGGGAAAATTGTATGAAAATGTTAAAGGCTAAGTTGTATAGACTTGAAGAAGATAAACACAAGAAACAAATAAGTGATATAAAAGGTGAAACTTTGGAAAATGCTTTTGGTAATCAAATTAGATCATATGTTTTTTGCCCATATACCTTAGTAAAGGATCATAGGACTAATTATGAGATGGGAAACGTTCAAGCTGTAATGGATGGTAAAATAGATGAGTTTATATATCATTACTTGAAATATATAAAAGAAAATGATATAATATAACAGTATTATGGAAATAAAATAGCGATAATTGGCTAGGAGGATAGACTTTATGTGTAATAATAAGCGGATAGTAGTTATGGATTTAGATGGTACTATATTTGATGATTTTTTTGAGGTAGATAGAAAAATAATAGAACAGATTTTTAATTTTAATAAGTTTGTATTAGTTATTGATAGTGTTGCCAGGTCAATCAATAATTTGGGTTTTATAAAAAATACTACTAATATGTTAAAATTAAGACTATTCATTTATAATCTATTTATAAAAAAGAGGTTCAGACAAGTATTATCTGAATATAAGACAAATTATATAAGATTTGTATATGAAGCTTTAAATAGAAACTCATGTCATATTGATATGTTAGAAAAAGAAAAATTTGATATTGTGATTTTATCAAATAATAAATATTCTGCAACACTTAGTACTAAATATAATATTATTACGGTAAAAAGTAAAATATCTAAATTAAGAGAGTTATCAAAAAGATATGGTGATAAATTAATTTTTGTGGTTGGAGATAATTATTTTGATGACATATTTCCGGCCCGGAAATTAAAAATAGCTAATATCTATTTAACGTGTAAGCATGTGTCTGAATTTAAGAAAAATAGAGCAAGAAAGAAAAAAAGATATTATTGTAAAAATCTTATAGCAGCAATTGATATTTTAAAATATCAATAAAATTATTAAACCATTTTATTTATTGTATATTATTATAATAATAAAGTGGTTTAATTTTAATTTTAATTTTAATTTGTTTAACTACTATTTTAGTATAATAAACTTTAGTATAAACATATTGCTTTTTAATATTTTTTATAGTACTATATTACTATAAAGTTAGGAGAATATTATGGGACAAATAATTAAAGCAAGAGTTGTAGAAATTATCTTGAATAAATATGTTGTATTACTTGAAAATAATAAATATATTGAAGCAATTGTAAGTGGAAATACTAAAAGTAAGAGTAATATAATTGTTGGTGATTATGTACAAATTGAAAATTTATATGATAAATATGTTATAACTAAAGTATATGATAGAAAAAACTTATTAGTCAGACCTCCAGTTTCTAATATTGATCAACTTGTAATAGTAGTATCTCTTGCAAGTCCAAAACCGGATTATATATTATTAGATAAACAAATTATATTAAGTAAATCTATGGGAATTAAACCTATTTTATGTATAAATAAAATTGATTTATCAAAGGATAATGATAATCTAAAAAAAGAATTAAAATATATTGCAAACACATATACATCATTAGTTGATGATATTATATACATAAGTACAATTGATAAAATAGGCATTAATGAGTTAAAAGTAATTTTAAAAGATAAAACTTCAGCTTTTTCAGGGAATTCTGGTGTAGGTAAGTCTAGCATTACTAGTCTAATTATAAACAAAGAAAATAAAGAAGGATTAAAGAAAATAGAAATTGGGAGTATAGGGAAGAAAAGTAAGAGAGGGAAGCATACTACTAAGTATGTAAAATTATATAATATTAATAACACCACATTTTTGTTAGATACTCCTGGATTTTCAAGCTATGAGTTATATAATATTTCATATAAGGAATTGAAGAAATATTATGATGAATATAAAAATTATAAATGTGATTATGATGATTGTAGTCATATAAATGAAAAAAAAGAAGTGTGTGCTGTAAAAAAAGCTTTAAGTGATGGGATAATAGATAAAGCTCGATATGAAAGATATGTATATATTTATTCACGTTTAAAAGAATTAGATGATAAAAAGTACAAGTAGTAGGTATAATATATATAAGAAAGGAGAAAATAGTATTTGATATACTATAGTTAGAGTTTATGAAAAAAAATATTTCACTTTCTATATTAAAATTAGATAAAAAAGAGATTCCTACATTTTTAAAAAGATATAGAGAAGAAGTACAAAGAATAGAAAACTTACAAATTAATGTAGAAAAATTTTATAATATTATTCATTTTGATGTTATGGATGCTAATTTTGTGCCAAATGTAGGAGTTGATTTAGAATATATAAAAACAGCTAAAAATTTAGGATTCTATGTTGATACTCATTTAATGGTATCAAATCCAATAGGAGATAAATATGTTGAAAAAGCTATAGAATATGGAACTGATGATATAACGATTCATTATGAAATAGAAAATTTTGAAAGTGTGTTAAGCTATTTATATGAAAAAAAAGAATTATTAAAGAAAAAATATGATAGGAATCTAGTGATAGGTGTATCTATAAAACCTAAAACTAATATAGAAGCTTTGAAAAAATATAAAGATAAATTTTCTAAATTGCTTATTATGAGTGTTGAACCGGGACTTGGAGGTCAAAAGTATATTGAAGATACTACACAAAAACTTAAACAAGCAAGAAAAATGTATAAGGATCATATAATTCAAGTTGATGGAGGAATTAATTTTATTAATGTAAAAGAAGTTATTAATAATGGTGTAGATAGTATTGTAGTAGGAAGTTATTTAACAGATAGTTATAATATTAAATTATATAAAAATTTGCTTAAATTAAACGTATTAAAATCAATTGAAGATTTGCCTAAAAACCGAAATATACCATTTGATACAAAGCTTCTTCAAATTGTAAAAGGTGGTTATGGTGAGGGAGACTTGTTAGTTGGGATATCAGTACCAGATATTAGAAGTTTAGCAAATAAATGGTATAAATATATTGATCCTGATATATGTGATGATTTCTTTTTTTCTAAGTATCATGAGTATAGGCAATTTGCTTGTATTTGTTTGTCAAATATGATGAAGAATATATTAAATTTAAAAGATGAAATATTAAAAAAGGAAAAAAGCATAAATTTATTTAGTTATTTCGAATCAAACATACAGTATATAAATAATTGGGATTTAACAGACGAGATTGCACCAAATGTGCTTGGTAATTTTTTATTACTTCAAAGTGAAATAGAAGCAAAAAAAATATTAAAAAAGTATATTAATAGTAAGAACATATGGATTAGAAGAATGAGTGTTGTTGCATGTTTAACATATGCAAGAAAAGGATATAAAGATATTCCATTTTTTATATGCAAGAAGTTGTTATATGACAAAGAGGTACTTATTAATAAGGCGGTAGGCTGGGTATTAAGAGAAGTTTATAAAAAGCATCCAAGAGAGGTAATAGAATTTTTAGTTTCAAATAATGATGAAGAAAAGATACCTAGGTTTGTAATTTCGTATGCAACTGAAAAGATGTCTAAAGAAGAAAAGAACAAATATGTTAAAAGGTAAAATAAAAAGTTTAGATTTATACGTATTTAACGTAAATATATATTTAATACTTGTTAAATTTAAGTATATATGTTATATTATTTTTTGGAGGTATTTTTAATATGAAAAAAATAGCTATAATGACTGCTGGAGGAGATTGTGCAGGTTTAAATAGTGTTATAAAATCTGTCGTAATGTCAGCAATGAATAAGGGAATTAAAGTGGTTGGAATCTTAGATGGCTATATAGGATTTGTAGAAGGAAAATATATGAATTTAGATAAGCATTCTGTATATAATATAGAAACAGAAGGAGGGACAATATTAGGTTCTTCAAATAAGGAATGCCCATTTCATTATCCAGTGGATGTTAAAAATGGTAAGTATGAAGATAAGGTGCCCTCATCTATTGAAGCTTTGAGAAAAATAGGAGTCGAAGGAATGATTATTGTAGGTGGTGATGGAACTTTAGATTCTGCAAGAGTTATTAATGAAGCAGGTATGCCTGTTATTGGAATACCTAAAACAATAGACAATGATATGTCTGGAAGTAATCCAACAATAGGATTTGAAACTGCGGTTGAAAATGCAGTTGAAGCTATTAGAAAACTAAAAACTACAGCTTTTTCACATAGAAGAGTAATGGTTGTAGAGATGATGGGCAGAACCTCAGGTTATTTAACTTTATATGGAGGATTTGCTTCTGGTGCCGATATAATTTTGTTACCTGAACAGGATTATAATTTAGAAGTGGTATGTAACAAAGTAAATGAGATAATGAAATCAGGTAAGCGCTATGTTATTATAGCAGCTTCAGAGGCTTGTAAAGAACAAGGAAAAAGTGAGACCGTAGCTAGAGTTTTAGAGGATAGTTTTGAACAAAAAAGATATGGTGGAATTGCAGAAAAATTATCTAGACAGATTGAAGAAATAACTGGATATGAAACAAGACCTATGGTACTTGGACATTTACAAAGAGGTGGAGAACCTTGTGTTGCAGACATTTTACTTGGTGCAAGACTTGGTGATTATGCATTAAATTTACTATCTGATGATAGATCAGGCTATATTGTAGGAGCACATGAAAATGTACTAATAAAAACAAGATTTCCTAAAATTAGAGAACCTAGAATTTTAGATATTGAGGATAATGATATAGCAAGAACAGCTAGAGATATGGGGATATGTTTTGGAGTATAGAATGAAATAAAGACTGTGTATTATAGTATATACGCAGTCTTTATTTTTCAAAAGAAGATTTTTTTGGTAGTATTTCATTTAGAAATCCATTTATTTCTTTTTTTAATTTTTCAAAATCTACTGATACAGAAGCATCATTAATACAAATTATTTTATATTTTCTGTTATGTATTACATTTTTTAATTTAGCATTATTTTCTTTTATTATAAAGTATTTTCCAATAGATTTATATGGAGAAAAATTACCTGATAATAATTGAAAATATCTACATATTGATTGACCAATATCAGTTGAATATCTAAATTTATTTAAGCAAGAAGTATTTAAGGCTTCAAATTCTATATTCCAGATTTTTATAAAGGTACTTTTTAAAAAAGATTGGGTAAGATGGTTATTTTTAAAATCACAAAAATTTGAATATTTATATGAAGATATATTTTTTAAGTTATTACATCCATATATTATATTAAATATTTTATTTTTATTATTTTTATAAAAATCTTTTTTATTAAAGTATTTATTAACAATATTTAAATTATTTGTTCTTAAAGTTATATGTCTTTGACTACAATCCTTTTTTACATATTCGACAAACATATCTCTAGGTAATCCATTTTTAAAAAAATCGCAAGGATATATTTTTTTTAGAATAAATAAATCATCATTAAAAAGCACAAAATGTTCTGATAAATCTTGTATTCTATGTAGATTTAATTCTATAACATTAGAATTAAATGTCGGTAAGTATTCTTTTGGTATAAACTCATCATGTTTAACAATTCTTATCTTCTCGTTATTTGTATTAAGCCATTTAGGAATATGTCCCCATGTAACGAAAAATATTTTATTTACCCAAGAAGCGTATTTTTCAATTCCTCTAAAAAGATATTTAAGATTGTCAAAATCTCTATATCTATTTATATTAGAGTCACCTTTATAAGTTATATATTTATTTTTTTCCTTTAACCATTTGGGATCATTGCCATCTACCCATGGTAGGACAAAATCAATTTTAAAACTGTAAGTATTTTTATCTTTCATAAATTAATCCTTTAATTATTAATTTTCAAAGTGTGATTTATTAGGTAATATCTGACTAAAAGCTTCATTTATTTCTTTTATAGCCTTATCAAAGTCAATATCCACATAAGCATCATTTATACATATCATTTTATATTTCCTATTTTTTATTGCTTTTATAATTTGTGTATTGTCATTTGTGTAAACGAAATATTTACTTTCATCTTTTTTGGGTTTGAAATTTCCTTCTAACATTTGCCAGTATCTATACAAATAATGCCCTAAATCAGTAGAATTTCTAAATTTATTATGACATGCTAAGTCTAAAGCTTTATATTCTTTTTTCCAAATTGTTGTAAAAGTTTGCTTTAAATAAGGCTGTGGAGCATGAAAATTCCAAAAGCCAGAGAATTTTCTATTGGCTCTTAAATTTCTTAATGTTTTAAAGTTAAGTTTACCATATTTAACATTTATTGCTTTTGAAAAATTCTTCTTCATAAAAGTCTTTTTATTAAAATAATTATTTATTATAGCTAATATGTTTGCTTTCATAAAAAAATGGGTATCATTATAATGAGAAGCAAGTTGAGTATATTCACTATAAACATCTCTTGGAAGTCCTTCTTCAAAAAAGTCAGAAGCTACTGTCTTTTTTAATAAAAATAAATCATCATTAAAAAGAACAAAGTGTTCTGACAAATCTTGTATTCTATGTAGATTTAATTCTATAACATTAGAATTAAAAGTAGGTAGATATTCTTTAGGTATAAATTCATCGTGTTTAACTATTCTTATTTTATTATTGTTTGTATTAAGCCATTTTGGAGTATGTCCCCATGTAACAAAAAATATTTTGTTTACCCAAGGAGCGTATTTTTCAATTCCTCTAAATAAATATTGTAAGTTATCACAATCTCTAAATCTATTTTCACCCGCATCACCAGATATATGTGAATAGTTATTTTTTTCATTTCTCCAATTTTGATCATTACCATCTACCCATAAAATAACAAAATCAATTTTAACATCTAATGATTTCTTTTTCATATAAGTCTCCTTAATTACATAAAATATTTTCTTTTATTATACTATATTTTGTAAATAAATGTCAAATTTTATTTTGATAAATGTACAAACTTTTGTTTGACAAACATATATTCAATATGTTATAATTAAACAAACGTAAGTTTGAGGGGGAAAAGATATGAGTAACGAAAGTTTAAATGCTCAAGAAGAAAGAGTCTTTAATTATATTAAAGAAAAAATACAAGATACCGGTTATCCACCTTCTGTAAGAGAGATATGTGGAGCATTAGGTTTTAAATCTACATCTTCAGCACATCAGTATATTGCAAGACTTGCAAACAAAGGTTATATTTCAAAAGATGATTTGAAAACTAGAGCTATTAAAATTGTTGGAACCGAATCTACAATATCACTTCCAATCGTAGGTAAGGTAGCTGCAGGAGAACCAATACTTGCACAAGAAAATGTAGAAGATTATTTTTCAATAGGAGAAAGCTTTTTTAGTAAAGATTCACTAAAAAATGATAATTTTATATTAAAAGTTCAAGGCGAAAGCATGATTAATGTTGGAATTAATAATGGAGATTATATTATAGTTTCTAAACAAAACACTGCGAGAAATGGACAAATTGTTGTTGCAATGATTGATGGAGAAGCAACTGTAAAAACTTTCTATAAAGAAAAAAATTATATAAGATTGCAACCCGAAAATGATAATATGGAACCAATAATAGTAAGAGATGTACAAATTTTGGGAAAAGTTGTAGGTCTATTTAGAAAAATGTAAAATTAAACCTCTAGTATATTTAGAGGTTATTTTTTTGAATATTTTTATACAATTTATGTTAGTACTTATGTTAATACGTATTAAAAATCTTTAATAATTTAATATAAATATGTTGAATAATCTTGTAAGAATATGTTATCATCTTTATATAAGTGTAGGAGGTTTTATATATGGATAATAATAAAAGAAAGAATGTGTATATAACAATATTTGTTATAACAACAGTAATTGCTGGATGTATTGCTGTGTATTTTTCAATAATGGAGAGTAAAATAAGTCAAGAAAATCAAAATTTACAAACTAAAGTTGAAGAATTAACAGCTAATGCTCAAGATGCAATTTTACAAGAACAATCTAAGATACAAGAGGAGATAACAAAAGTAGACGAGTCTTCACAGGCTAATAATCAAAGTGAAGAGTTATCACAAAATACTATAGATAAAATAGCTAAGTCTACAATAGAAGATTATATGAATATAGTATCAGTTATGTTTGCTTCTGATGGAGGTACTGAGTTAAATTATCTTGGTTTTGCAAATACTAATACAAAATATGTAGAGGATAGAGGAGTTTATACAACGAACGTAAAATATCAAGATTTTATTAATAAAGTTACAGAGTATATGACAAAGGAATTATTTGAAGCATCAAAGTATTCAAAGTCATACAGTAATAATAATGGTAATTTAGAAATTATAGCAAAAGGAGCTACTCAAGTCACATACTATGTTAGAGATATCGAGTTAGTTTCTAAGTCAAATGGAGAATATGTATATAATTGTAAATATAGTCATAGTATGAATGTGGAAGAAACTTCTAATGATGAGTTTACTATAAAAAAAGTAAATAATGAATATGTTGTATCAAAAACATCAATGTCTTAATAAGGTTGTATAGTAACAAATAATAGTGAATTTCATAAGATAAAGTATAAGGAGGTACTTTGTTTTATGGAACTAAAAGATAAAAAAATAGGATTTGCTGTTACAGGTTCATGTTGTAATTTTAAAGAAACAAAATCTGTATTAGAAGCAATTAAACAGTCAGGTGTAAGTAAAATATTGCCTATTGTGTCAAATTCGACAAAGAATATGAATACTAGATTTTATAAAGGGATAGATTATATAAAAATGCTTGAGGAAACAACTGGTAATAAGGTAATAGATTCGATAGAAAAAGCAGAGCCAGTTGGTCCTAAAAATATGGTTGATGTAATTGTGATATGTCCTTGTACTGGTAATACATTAGCTAAACTTGCAAATGGTATAACAGATACTCCTGTTCTTATGGCTATAAAAGGACATATTAGAAATAATAAACCTGTAGTTATTGGAATATCAACCAATGATGGCTTAGGAGTTTCTCTTAAAAATATTGGAACTGTACTTAATATGAAGAATATGTATTTTATACCTTTTAGACAAGATGATTATGAGTCAAAGCCTAAATCTTTAGTTTTAGATTATACATATATTATAGATACTATAAAAGAGGCATTTGATGGAAAACAAATTCAGCCTATTTTGTCTAAATAAAAGGTTGGTAGAGGGAAAAAATAATTTCCTCTTTTTTTTTCTGTTTTTTTATGTTATAATTCTATTTGTTGAAAGGATGAAATTTATGAAGGTAGCATTAGTGACTCTTGGTTGTAGTAAAAATCAAGTAGATAGTGAAATGATAATTGGATATTTCAAGAAAAATGGATATAAAATTATTAACGATTTAAGTGAAGCAGATATTATAATAGTAAATACTTGTGGATTTATTCAGTCTGCAAAGGAAGAAGCTATATCTACAATACTTGAAATGGCAGATTATAAACAAAATGCTAAGTGTAAGGCACTTATTGTTGTGGGCTGTTTAGCTAAGCGATATAAAAAAGATATACTCAAAACTATGCCTGAAGTTGATTTATGTATTGGAGTAGATGAGTATAAAGATATTGATGTTATTTTATCAGAATTTTTAGATCAAAAATTTTTAAATCAAAAACTTGAATATAAAAATAGAATTATTTCTTCAGATTTTCCTTCATGCTATATAAGAATTTCAGATGGTTGTGATAATAGATGTAGTTATTGTGCTATTCCACTTATAAGAGGAAAATTTAGAAGTAGAAAAATGGAAGATATTTTAGAAGAAGTTCAAGTATTGGCTAGTCAGGGTATACAGGAATTTTGTGTGATATCTCAAGATACTTCAAAATATGGTATAGATATATATGGTAAGTTAATGCTTGCTGAATTACTTAATAAAATGTCCAAAATAGAAGGCGTAAAATGGATTAGAATTCTTTATATGTATCTTTTTGAGGCGACTGACGAGTTAATTGAGGAGATAAAAAATAATGATAAGATATGCAAATATTTTGATATACCAATTCAACATTTAAGTAATAAAATATTAAAAGACATGAATAGATATGATACAAAAGATATAATATATGATAGAATAAAAACAATAAGAAATAAAATACCAAATGCGATTCTTAGAACAACAGTTATGACAGGATTTCCGGGTGAAACAGAAGAAGATTTTGAAGAGTTAATACAGGGTGTAATAGATTTGAAATTTGATAGACTTGGAGCTTTTGCATATTCAAGAGAAGAAGATACCAAAGCTTATGATATGGAAAATCAAGTTGACGAGAATACTAAATACGAAAGATTAAAAGAAATACTAGAAGTTCAAAAAAGCATATCTTATGAGTTAAACAGCAAGAAGATAAATAATATTTATGAAGTTCTTGTTGAGGGTATTACAGAAGATGAAGAATATTTCTGCTGTAGATCATATATGGAGGCGCCAGATGTTGATGGAAGAATATATGTACGTATAGATGAAAAGAGCTGTAATAAATTAATTGTAGGAGAATTTGCAAAAGTAAGAATTATAGATTATGATGATTATGATTTGTATGCAAAGGTAATTTAGTAAAGGGGGAGAATATGTATACAAAGGAAAGTTTAAAAAAATCTACTTTAGCAGAACTTAGAACTCTAGCTGAAGAATTAAAATTAGAAGGATATGAAAGATTAAAAAAAGAATATTTAGTAGAAGAAATTATAAAGAGCTTGGAAGATAATAATAGATTGGATGAAAAAGTAGATATACAAATTGAAAATCCAGAAACAGATTATATAGCAGAAGGGATACTTGAGGTATTACCAGATGGATTTGGTTTTTTAAGAAGTGACAATTATCAGTCACGGTAGTAAGGATATTTATGTTTCACAAGTTCAAATAAGAAGATTTAAACTATCTACGGGAGATAAGTTAAGAGGGATAGCGAGATTTACAACTGATCCACAAAATAAATTCCCATCTTTAATATATATAGAAAGTATAAATTCTGATAGAGTTGAAGTAGCTTTAAAAAGACGTTCATTTGATACTTTAATTCCTATATATCCTACTGAAAGATTAAGGCTTGAAACTACACAAAAAGAATATTCTACAAGAATAATAGATTTGATTTCTCCAATCGGAAAAGGTCAACGTGGTCTTATAGTTGCACAGCCTAAAGCTGGTAAAACAACTATGTTAAAACAGATAGCAAATAGTATATTAAAAAATAATCCAGAAGTTTATTTGATGATTTTACTTATAGACGAAAGACCCGAAGAAGTAACTGATATAGAGCGTTCTGTTGAAGCGGAAGTAATACATTCTACATTTGATGAATCGCCTGATAATCATATTAAGGTTTCGAAAATGGTTATTGAAAGAGCTAAAAGATTAGTTGAGCATAATAAGGATGTAGTTATATTGGTAGATAGCTTAACAAGATTAACTCGTGCTAATAATTTACAAGTGGACCCAAGTGGAAGAACTCTTTCTGGAGGTTTAGATCCAGCTGCTTTACATTTTCCTAAAAAATTATTTGGTGCTGCAAGAAATATAGAAAATGGAGGTAGCTTAACAATTCTTGCTACTATTCTAGCTGATACTGGAAGTAGAATGGATGATATTATTTTTGAAGAATTTAAAGGTACAGGTAATATGGAAGTGCATTTAGATAGAAAACTTAGCGAAAGAAGAATATTTCCATCTATTAATATTTATAAATCTGGAACTAGAAGAGAAGATTTATTATTAAATAAAGAAGAGCTTGAGTGTAGTCATTGTATTAGAAGGTTAATGTCTCAAAATAATTCAAATCTTTCTAATGCAGATATAATCGAAAAGATAATGAATATAGTAGTAAAGACTAAGTCAAATGAAGAATTTATTAAAGTTTTTTTAGAAAATGTAAAAAAGAAGTAGTAAAAAAATGGGTTATATGATAAAATTTATTTTATGATTTAATATTTTTGTAATTTTTGAAAAATAAGGGGTTTGATATTAATGGGAAATATAAATATAAAATTTGAAGATTCAAGAGTTGTTGAAGTACCATATAAAACACCGGCAGTAGAAGCTGTAAAATTGGTAGAAAATGACTTAAAGAGTATTCTTGCACTAAAAATTAATAATGAAATAAGGACATATGATTATTCTTTGGTAAAAGATTCACATATTGAATTTGTAAAATTCAATAGTTCAGATGGTTATAGAATATATGCTAGAACTTTAAAGATGATTTTGCATATGGCGCTTACAACGTTATTTTCTAATACCAGGGTTGAGTTTATTTCAACTATTAATAATGATCAGTATTTTGTAGTGAAAGGAATAAATTTAACAGAAGAGAAAGTAAAAACCGTAAAAGAGAAAATGCAAGAGTTTATAGATAAAGATTTACCTATTGTAAGGAAAGTTGTATCTGTTGAGGAAGCTACAGGACTTTATATTGCTTCTAATTCAGAGGATAAATTAAAGAATATTGGAAATAAGTTGAAATCGTATCTGACAATGTATTTTTGCGATGGAATGTATAATAACTTTTATGGAGTATTAGCTCCAAGTACAGGCTATATAACTTTGTTTGATTTGATACCATATAAAGATGGAGCATTGCTTGTAATTCCTGATAATAATATGAATATAAATAAAAATAGAGCAGAAACAAGGTTATATGATTCTTTTATTGCTTTTAATGACATAGATGAGATTATTGGGATAAGTAATGTTGGAGATTTAAATAATGCTATTTTAAAAAATAAAATAAATGAGGTTATTCAAGTAGCAGAGGCAATACAAGATAGAAAGTTAGTAGAACTTGTATTAGATATAGAAAAGAAAAAAGATGTAAAAATGATTTTAATTGCTGGTCCATCGTCATCACGGAAAAACTACTTTTGCTCAAAAGCTTGGAATACAACTTAAATTAACAGGGTATAATCCTATAACAATTTCTATGGATAATTATTTTGTTGAAAGAAAGGATACTCCCCTTGGAGAGGATGGTAAATACAATTTTGAATGTGTAGAAGCATTAGATATAAATTTATTTAATACACAAATGAAGGATTTAATTGATGGAAAAACAGTTGAACTACCAGAATTTGATTTTATGACAGGAACAAAAAAGTATAATGGAAAGATGTTAAAGCTTAACGAAAGAGATGTTTTAATTATAGAAGGAATTCATGCTTTAAATCCTATACTTACAAAATTTACTCCAGATGAAAATAAATATAAGATATACATTGCACCAATTGCAACTTTAAATATAGATGGATATACTAAAGTATCGTCTTCTGATACGAGACTTTTAAGACGTATGGTAAGAGATTATAATACAAGAGGACATAGTGTAGAGAAGACATTTGAATTATGGCATAATGTAAAAAAAGGTGAAGAACAATACATTTTTCCATTTGTAGATACAGTAGATTATGTATATAATTCTAGTCTTATATATGAGCCAAGTGTCATGAAAATATTTGCACAACCATTATTGTTGCAATTAGATAGTTCTAGCCCATATTATTCTGAGAGTAGAAGGTTATATGAATATTTAAATAATTTCTTACCTATGGAAACAAGCAATATACCAATTAACTCTATTATAAGAGAATTTATTGGAAATGGATGTTTCTATAGATAGTAAAGAGGGAGTTTTATGGAAAAGGAATTTAGCATAAATCAAGATAAATGTAAATTATATAGTTTTATCACTACATTACAAATTTTACTTGTGGAATTGATAATATTTATATTATTAGTATATATTGACTATTTAGATTTACCAAGTCTATTGATTTTGGGTATCTTTCCTTTGATTTTAGATATAGTTATTTTTTGGTTATATTATCAAAAACTTTCAGGACGAAAAATAAGTGTTGCAAACAATGAAATACGTTATTATATAGATGAATATAACCAATTATCAACTCAAGTTGATAATAAATTTATTAACTATGCTATAAGACAAAGAAGTATAGAAAAAGTAAGCAAAGGAATTCTAAAATTAAATCTTAAAGGAACATTTATAAAAACAGAGAATGGAATGGCAAAAGAAGTGCATAGACTACAGATACTAAATATAATAAATGAATATGAAGAGTTTTTAGAATTGTTAAAAAAAGAATATGTAAAATAAAAAATGCTCAATACAGCTTGCTGTATTGATTTTTTTTTATATATTTGTTATAATTATTATGTTAATATATAAACTTAATGTTAAAATAAACATAAGAATTATAGGAGGATTTTTTATGAAGAGATATTATATTATTCTATTATTAGTACTATTTTCGTTAGTATCTTGTACTAAGGTTAGTAGAGAAAATAAAGTGATGGACGTTACAAAAGCTAATAGCATTTTTTGGAATGCAGAAAATAGCTATATAAAAAAGGCTATTGAGAGGAAAGAAGAAGAAAGAAAACAAAATCAAATAGAAGCATGGAGGGCTGAGCATTTAATTTCTACAGCTAGTACAACATTTGATCCATCGCAATATGAACGGACTGTTAATATAAAATTAGCGGCAAATTTTATTAATGGATTAGTATTGGAACAAAATGAAGAATTTTCTTTCAATAATATAGTTGGACAAAGAACTACAGAAAGAGGATTTTTACCTGCCGATATATATATTAATACTGGAAAGGAAGTAATTACTGAAAAGTCACCAGGAGGAGGAATTTGCCAAGTATCGTCTACGCTTTGTATGGCTGTAATGCAAACGTCTATGCAGATAGTAGAACGTAACACACATAGTAAAGCTGTAGAGTATGCTACTTTAGAACAAGAAGCTATGATTAATTGGGGGACAAGTGATTTCAGATTCGTAAATAGTTATCCATTCCCAATAAAAATAGAATTTTTATTTATTAATAATCAGACAAGTGAAAATATAGTATGTAATATATTTTCGTTATAGGTAAAACATCTGAATATACATTAGTATATTCAGGTGTTTTTTAAAAATCACAAATATAATGAGTATAACAAGATAAAAAGTTACATAAAATTAAATGCTATATATTGACATAAAAATAACTTTGTTATATAATATACCTGCAAAACTTTTTAATATCACATTAATAATTTAAAAGGAGGATGCTAGAATGAAGGAAAAAAAGAGTTTGCTTGAAAGACTTGGTATCGTTTCAGATGCTGTTGAGCCCAAAGAACTTATAGGGGGATCAGAAGAGAAACAACATAAGGAGAATAAAGAGATACGTCGGATAAGTAAAGATGATATCTCATCTACAACTATTGATAAAGCTGTAGATTTCTCCAAGATACCATCTGACTGTGAACACAAAAATGTAGTGGAAAGTGCTTATGCAACTTTGCCTCAAAGTGGTGAGAATATTTTTATAGTAGAAGAGCTATTAAAAAATTATTCATCATTACCTCAGCAGCAAAGTTATCAGATTCTTCAGAGTACTCTAACAACAATGGGGAAAGATATAAATTTGTTTATATCTGAAGCACAAACTCGCAAACGTATTATAAATCAAGAGTTAGAACGTCACACGAAAAATATAAAGTGTGAATGTGATCAGATTAAAGCGGCAATTGAAGCAGCAAAAGCTCAAATTGATACTTTATCTCAAAAAAATCTTGATTTGGTTAATGGATTGGAGGTATCAAAAAAGGAATGTGACGCAGAATGTACAAGGCTTGATATGATTATCACAGTTTTAGGAGGACAAACAAATGAGCCACCGGATCCGTACGCGATATGATTATCACTATTTTAGGAGGACAGATAGGAGGAAAATAATATGGCTTTTTTCACAGCATTGTTTACTGTGTTAGGCGAACATATTGCGACTTTAATCGCTTGTGTATTAGGACTTGGTGTAGCATATATTATATTATCTCCTAGAGGGAGATTGATAATAAAGGGAATAAGGAATTATCTTACTTCTAATGCTACAAATAATCCGAGGATAGCAGCGGGTATTTTTGATGAAAAAATAAACGAATTGCGGGATAAAAAGAAGAAAGCGGTAGAGCTTTCAGAAAAAGCACATGGTGCCTTGGTTGAAGCTTGTGAAAACGAACAATCTGCAAAAAGGGAATTTCATGATTGTTCTAAAAAAGCGAAAAGGCTTGAAGAAAGAGGTGATCATGAACATGCTTTACTTCTTGCAAGACAAGCTCAAAGTGCAATGACAAGAGCAGATAGGTATACTCAAAAAATACCTGATTTGAAAGCTATGGCGGATGCTACACAGCAAAGAGTAAAGGAAATCGATTTAAAAATCGCAGAAATGGAAGAAAGAAAAACCACGGCTATTGAGAACATCAAAAAAGGCAAGTTGGAAAAGGAGATTTCTGAAGAGTTATTGGAATTGAATATATCAGAAATTGATGCTTCAATTAAAGGGATTGAAGAGCATTCTAACGAATCAAAGTATATTGGAGTTGGAGCACGTGTTGCTTATGAAAATTCTGATAAAAAGCGGGTGCAAGATGCACTTGATAGTGCTAATTATGGAGATGCTGAAGATTTCCTAAGACAATTAATGGAAAGTAATGACTAATAAGGAGGACTAAAAAATGGCTAGAAAAAAGGTTAATGTAAAGGTTATAGCTTTTTATGTTATAGCTATAGCAGCAATTTGTGGATTGTTTGCACTTCTTGCGCCACAGATAAAAAAGGAGATGAGTCGGAGTAACTCTTCGCAGGATAATAACACAGTGACTTCAACTACTTCAGATGGAAGTTCAAGTTCGGATGTTGTAAAAATTTCCCTTGATGAATGGATAGGTTGGAAACCCTTAATCGATGCTAATCAGGGACTTACAACTGCTAAGGGAAGTATTAATGATCAACTTGGTATAAACGTTGAATACGTTATAACTAATGACGCTAATGTATCTTCCGCAGCACTTATTAAGGGAGATTTACAGGGGGCTGGTTATACCATTAACCGTTATGCTTTTTTACAGAGTAAGTTTAATGAGGCTAATTTAGCAGTATGTATGCCTTATATTTCAAATTACTCTAATGGTGGAGACGGTATTATAGCTAAATCCAGCATAAAAAGTGTTAATGATTTAGCAGGTAAGAAGATTGCTGTCCCGCGTTATTCAGAAGCACAAACTCTTGTTGAATGGCTTATAAAAAACTCTGATATGTCTGCGGATACTCAGAAATCTATAAGAGAATCTATGGTTTATTTTGAAACACCAGATGATGCAGCTAAAGCTTTCTTCTCTGGTCAAGTAGATGCAGCAGCTACTTGGGAGCCATATCTTACGCAGGCAAAAGGTACAACAGATTGTAGAGTATTATTTGATACATCTATGTCAAATAATCTTATTCTTGATGGTGTATTATTCAGACAGGATTTCCTTGATGCTAACGAGGATTTCGTCACAAAACTTATTGACGGAGCGCTTCAAGCCAAAGATATGTATAAAACCGAATTTAAGTATATAAAGGTTATGCCGATGTTTGAACTTATGAGTGATGAAGAAATAATCGAAACAGCAAACGGTGCAGATATTGCAAGTTGGAAAGATAATAAATCATTACTTAATGATCAAGCTAAGACCATGTATAAAGATATGGCAAATATTTGGCTTACTATCGGTGAGAATGCATTTCCTGATGCTGCAGATTCTGCATTTACAGATAAATATATAGCAGCTTTGGAGAGTAAGTATTCAAGCATATCAGAAGAAAGGAAAACCGGTGAGTTTACTCAGGAGAATAAAGAACAGGCTAAGGCTACAGATAACAGAGAAGCATTAATGTCAAAACGTTTAGATATTAAGTTTCAGCCTGATTCTGTTGTGATTTCAGAAGAATCATATCCAGCATTAAATGAGTTTGCAGATATAGCAAAGATTCTTGATGGTGTATTCATTCAGATTGAAGGTAATACAGCTAAAGTACCAGATAGTGATGGAAAAGCATTTTCTGAGAAAAGGGCTAATAGTATTGCTAAATATTTGCAGGCACAGGGAGTTGATGCAAGTCGATTTATCATAGTTGGTAATGGAGATTCAAATCCTATTGGAGATAATAATACAGAAGAAGGTAAAGCGGCTAATAGAAGAACAGATATCTTCTTTAAAGTTGTAGGTTACTAATACTTTTGTATTCTCGGTAAATACCTAAGTGGATTTTCCACTTAGGTATTTTTAAAAAGGAGGCTAAATATGAGTTTACAAAAACGGATTAAGAAAATAATATATGGAATTATATTTTTTCTTGTTATAATTGTAATATGGCAGCTAGCAAGTGTTTATGTTGATAAATCTTTGTTTTTGCCATCACCGGCCAAAACTATATTAATGGTAAAAGAATTGTATTCTACAGGTGCACTGTGGAAACATCTTGGGTATAGTTTTTACAGAGTAACTTTTGCTGTATGTGTTACAGGAGTGATATCAGTTCCTTTAGGAATGGCTATAGCTTGGTACAGACCCATTAGAGCAGTATTTAAGCCAATTATAAATGCTCTTAGATTTATACCAGTAACAGCTTTCTCTCCGATACTTATTTTAATACTTGGTATAGAAGAATCTATGAAAATAACATTTTTAATAATTGCTACATTATTTTCATTTTTACCTACAGTTATACAAACTTGTCAAGAAGCTGTTGAAAAACCAAATGATAAACTTGCAGAAACAGCATATACAATGGGATTTAGTTATACAAGATGTATATTTCATGTATTGATTCCATATGTGACACCATCTTTACTAAAGTCTTTTATCACTCTTTATGGTGTTGGGTGGACATTTGTGATTATAGCAGAGGTTACAAATACACAATATGGTCTTGGACATTTAATGTATATTGGTTCTGCAAGGGGACGTACTGACATGGTATTTGCAGCATTACTAATTGTTATTGTAGTAAGCTTTTTATTTGATAAAGTAGCTAACTTTATTATAAATAAAAAATTTGCATGGAGGTATGAAAAAAATGAAGACAAATAGTTTAAAATTAAACAATTTTTCTTTAGCTTTTGGAGACAATGTACTTTTTAAAAATTTGGATTATGAATTTCTTCCAGGTATATATATTTTTAGTGGTCCATCGGGTGTTGGAAAATCTTCTTTAATGAGATGTATTGCAGGATTAAATACAGATTATTCTGGCTCTATAATTTTAAATGATGAGATTATGACTGGAACTACTCCCAAAATTCACATGGTACATCAACATTATACGAGTTTTCCGTGGCTTGATATTGTAGCTAATACTTTAATGGTATTTAAGGGACATAAAGTAAAAGTTACAAAGGATACAAAAAAATATGCTAAAGAAGTTTTAATACAGCTTGGATTAGAAGAACATTTAAAAAAGAAACCTCATCAATTGTCTGGTGGACAGAATCAAAGAGTAAGCATAGCTTCAGCGTTAATAAATAATATGAGCCCTGTAATATTGTATGATGAAATGACATCTGCACTTGATGAAAAAAATAGCTATAGAGTGGTTAACCTTATAAAGGAACACCAAAGACAAAATCAAAATATAGTTATTGTTATTACACATGAGGCACATGTGGCTAAAGCTCTTGGAGGTACCAGAGTAGAATTTACAGAAAACTGGAGAATTAGATAAAGATAAAACTGAACTAACAAAGTTTGTTGGTTCAGTTTTTCTATTTTAAATTATATGTTTTCCTTGATTTATGTTGCTCTTTATAGTAAAATATATACATAATTTAAAGAAGGAAAAGCTATGTTTGTGAAAAATGATGAAAGTTTTACTTGTGTAAATTGTGGTAAAACAGTAGAAAAATTAAAATATACTTCAAGAGATCATTGCAAGTTTTGTTTATATTCATTGCATGTAGATATAGAACCAGGAGATAGAAAAAATAGCTGTAAAGGTTTGCTTATTCCTATAAATGTTATAGACACATCTAAAAAGGGAAAGGTCATTATATATAAGTGTAAAAAATGTGGTAAGGAGATAAGAAATATAGTTGCTAGTGATGATAATGAAGAGGAAATTTTTAATATTATAAAGAAATATTCAATGCAAGGAGGTAGAGTATAAGTGGAAGAATTAAAAGAAATATTAGCAAAAACTATAAAAGAAAGTATAGAACTAGAAATTGATTATAAGGAAATTTTAGATAAAATAGAAGTACCAAAGGATAAAAAAAATGGAGATTTTGCTTATCCATGTTTTAATCTTGCAAAGATTTTAAAAAAATCACCTATTAATATTGCAAATGATATAAAAGCTAAAATAAATTTAGATAGTAGAATTGATAAAGTAGAGGTAGTTAATGGGTTTCTTAATTTTTATATAAATAGTAAAGATATAGTTACAAGTACACTAAAAAAAATAGTAGAAAAAAAGCAAGATTATGGTAAATCAAACGAAGGAAATGGAATAAATATTATTGTTGAGTACTCATCTCCAAATATTGCTAAGCCTTTTCATTTAGGTCATTTTAGAAATACAGTACTTGGTAAAGCCTTGTATAATTTATATGAAAAATTAGGATATAACGTAATAGGAATAAATCATTTAGGAGATTGGGGAAGGCAGTTTGGCCTTTTAATAGAAGGATACAGACGTTTTAAAAATGAATATGACATTAATAAAGATTCTTTAAAGGTACTCTCTGATATATATGTAAGAATATCTAAACTTGCAAAAGAAGATAAAAGTATTATGGATATTGCAAGAGATAATTTTAAAAGGTTGGAACAAGGAGATAAAGAGTTACTTGATTTATGGCAATTTTTTAGAGATGTATCTTTAAAAGAATATAATCGTATATATAAAATTCTGGGTAGTAAGTTTGATTCATACAATGGAGAAGCTTTTTATAATGATAAAATGGAAGAAGTAATAGATATTTTAGATAAAAAAGGTGTACTAGTTGAAAGTCAGGGGGCAAAGGTTGTAAATGTTGGGGATGACATGCCACCATGTATAGTATTAAAATCAAATGGATCTACAATTTATGCTACTCGTGATTTAGCAGCTATCCTTTATAGGGCAAGGACGTACGATTTTACAAAGTGTATATATATAACAGCTACTGAACAAATTTTACATTTTAAGCAAGTTTTTGAGGTCGCTAAATATTTAGTTGATGAAAAATATCAAAAAGGTTTAGTACATGTTGCATATGGTATGATTAGATTAAAAACTGGAAAAATGTCTACAAGAGAAGGGAATGTTATTTATATAAACGATTTAATAAATGAAGCTATAGAAAAGTCTAAAAAAATAATTACTAGTAAAAATGCAAATATAGAAGACATTGATACAGTATCTAAGCAAATAGGAATTGGAGCTCTTATATTCAATTACTTAAAATCAAACAAAAATAAAGATATGATATTTGATTTAGACGAAACTTTAAGATTTGATGGAGAAACAGGGCCGTATATTCAATATACTTGTGCTAGGATTAATTCGATATTAAATAAAGCAGACTTTAATATCGAAAATATAGTTATAAATTCTATAGACTTATCTGTTTTAAATAACAAGCAAGAGATAGAGTTAATAAAAATTTTAGACAAATTTGATGATGTGATTAAAAAATCAGCAATAGAATATGAGCCATCTATTCTCTCAAGATATTTAATTGAAGTTGCTACAATTTTCTCAAGATTTTATAATGAGTGTAGTGTATTATCAGTAGAAGATATTAATTTAAAAAATGCAAGATGTATACTAGTGTATGCAACCAAAATAGTTATAAAAAATGGACTAGAGATTTTAGGAATAGAATGTCCAGAAAAAATGTAGAATTTGTGGTGATAAAATGCATAATTTATTAATATATATTATAATCTATTATATAGTTATAAATATAATTTCATTTTTGGCGATGCTTTATGATAAAAGAAAAGCGATAAAGAATGAGTATAGAGTAAGTGAGAAAACTTTGTTTTATTTAGCATTAGCACTTGGTGGGGTAGGAATATATACTGGTATGATTGTATTTAGACATAAGACAAAGCATATGACATTTAAAGTATTTATTCCACTTATTATAATCTTGAATTTTACTATAATTGGGTATATAATTTTTAAATTTATAAAATAAAAAAGTAAATAAAAGAACTGATAGGCCTTAAATATAAGGCATCAGTTCTTTTATAACATTAAAATAAGAAATGAACAGCGTTGTCATATTTAGTTTTGGCAAATATTGTTCTATTACTTTTTTTTATGTCATAACATAGCATAAAAATGCAAAATTGATTATGATCGAAAAATTCAAGCCTATGAACAAAAGTATCAAGAAATTCTTTTTGGGGAATTATTTCTTCTTCTATAAATCTAGAAAGAGGTATAATACCACTAAAGAACTTTGTTGATTTCTTTTTTAAATTTGTTAACCTGCTTATAAGTTTTGAGCGGTTGTCTCTTTTCATACATATACGACACATAACCGACAGATCTTTATAATTCTTTAATGAAATATTTTGAAGGTCGTTATATAATTCAATTTTTAACGTATCGTCATTATTGAAATTGTCGAGTATGTCACATAAAACTTGATGATAGTGATAAATTTCATCAATAGCTTTGTTAAACTTATCTTGGCCAAACTTTTCTATCACATCAAGATTTCTTTCTGTATTCCAGTCTTTTATTACATTTAAGAATACGGATGAAAAGTCATATGTCTTTGAGGATGACATATAGTCTCCATAAGTTATCCAAAGTAATGGAATACAAGAAAAAATTCTTTGATGACAGTAATCCTTGCTTGTCATTTGCCGTGTTAATTTTACTTTGAGCTCTGCGTCAGTCATAAAATCCCTCCTAAAATTTTTATCAGGTGCATTAATATAAACTAATATAATATTATATCACTTTTCTTTAATTTTGTCAATTTAAAGAAAATACATAACAAACAATGCAAAAAAACTTGACAATGCTGATGAACTATTATATAATATACAAGTAATTAATTAATGCTTAAGACGATAATAACAATATAGATTGTTATATAGGCTTTTTAAGGAGGGAATGAAAAGATGGCACAACCAAAAAGAAGATGGTCAAAAGAAAGAACTCGTTTAAGACGTTCTACTTGGAAGTTAGAAGAAACAAATTTATCTACTTGTTCAAATTGTGGTGAAGCAGTACTTTCACACAAAGCATGCCCATCATGTGGTTATTATAATAAAAGACAAGCAGTTGAGATTAAAGAAAAAACAGAAAAAAAAGAAGAAAATAATTAATATAATACTCCACATAAGTGGAGTGTTTTTTTGTTTGAGGTGAGTATTATAAAAAAAGGTAGATTAGTTGGAGTAAAAAATAAAAGCATTGCCGAAGAAATTGGATTAAAAAAAGGAGATGTAGTGCTTTCAATTAATGGTGAAGAACTATTTGATATAATAGATTATAAATTTAATGAGGCAGACTCTTTTGTCGAACTTGAAGTGGAGCATGAAAATGGTGAAATAGAAATATTTGAAATTGAAAAAGATGAAAGTGAAGAATTAGGAATTATATTTGAAAATGACTTGATAGATAAACCTCGTAATTGTTATAACAAATGTATTTTTTGCTTTATGGAACAGCTTCCAAAAAATGTTAGAAAAACTTTAACTTTTAAGGATGATGATTATAGGCTTTCATTTTTTTCTGGAAATTACATTACCCTTACAAATATGAAGGAATTTGATATAGATAGAATAATCAAATATAGAATGTCGCCCATTAATATATCAATTCATGCAACAGATGAAAAAGTTAGGTGTATGATGTTAAATAATAGACATGCTGGAGAGGTACTTAAATATTTAGATAAGTTGGTTAATGCTAATATTGCAATAAATACTCAAATTGTACTATGCAAAGGAATTAATGATGGTGAAATACTTGATAAAACTATAAAAGATTTATCTAAATATGCTCCTATTTTAAAAAGCATATGTATTGTTCCTGTTGGCCTTTCAAATCAAAGAGAAGGATTATACCCATTAAAGGAATTAACAAAAGATGATTGTATAAATATTATAAGCCAAGTAAAACCATATCAAGAAACTTTTTATAAAGAGTTTAATACACCACTTGTATTTTTAGCTGATGAATTTTATCTAAAAGCAAATAAGGAATTTCCAACATATGAAAGTTACGGAGAATTCGAACAAATTGAAGATGGTATAGGAATAACGCCACTTTTTGAACATGATTTTAATATTCAATTAAATAAATTAAAAAAGGATGTATCAATAAATAAAACTCTAACACTGATTGTTGGAAAAATTGTAGAAGATTATATGAGAGATAAGATTAATTGTATTAATAAATTATTTCCAAATATAACTGTAAATGTTATTTCTCCTGTAAATAATTATTTTGGTAAACAGATTACTGTAACAGGGCTTTTAACGGGTAGAGATATAATATCTACTATAAAAGCAAAACAAAAGGAAAATGTTGATTTAGGAAATTATATTGTAATATCAGATGTTATGTTAAAGGAAGATGAAGATATTTTTTTAGATGATACTAGACTTGAAGAACTAAAAAAACAAGTTGGTTTAAATATTGTGGTAACAGATGGTACTGCAAAAACATTTCTTGATGCTATAGTATATAATTTAGGAGATATAGATATATATAAATATAAAAATAATGAGAAAAGAAATAGTTATGAAAATAGTCTAAAAACTTATTAGTTTTATTTGATTTTTGGATATTTTGGATATAAATTTGACATAAAGTTATTTATACGATATAATAAATAAAAATGGAATTAGAGTATCTACTAAATAATTTTATGGAGGAAAATGTTATGTTTAATTATTTAATTGCTTTTTCAGCTAAGGATTTTGTTGGAAATATTTACTTTGAAACATCATGTAAACTTGAATCTTTGTCAGATTTAGAACTTGTAAAAAAAGAAATAACTAAAAAATTTGGATGTTTAAATGAAGATATAGTTATAACAATGATATATCCTTTAAGAGGAGAAAAGAGGAAATAAAGTTTTAAAATATCTGTTAAAGTTTATATATTACACTTTAACAGATTTTTTTATATAATAGGAATTATCTCTAAAAGAAAAAATATTAGATTATGTAGTATTACACAATCTGATAAAAAAGAGAGCATAA
>CALXJF010000012.1 GCA_944388575.1 uncultured Clostridia bacterium | reverse complement strand
GTAAGTTTGGATATGAAAAACTTACTGTTTTTGAAGTTTACTGTAATAGTAAAAAATGAATATAGAAATATAAATATAATTTTTTGCGGAAACTTAAAATAACTGACATGGTATTGACAAAATTATGTAATTATTATATAATCGTACAATCAGATATATAGGAATATATACTAAAAAAATTTTTAGGAGGATTAAAAAATGCAAAGTATTTTTAAAAACGAAAATGATTTGAAAGAGTATTTATTTAATATTCTAAAAATGGCACTCTCAGAAAATAATGAAGGCTATTTAGTAGATAATAATTATGTTTTTAAATGGGCATGTGAACGAGGACTTTTAGAATTTGTAAGAATATTACTTGTAAATGAGGGGATAGATCCCTCGGCAGAAAATAATTTTGCAATAAGATGTGCATCCCAAAATGGATATGTTGAAGTTGTAAAACTGTTACTTGCAGATGGAAGAGTAGATCCATCAGCAGATGATAATTTTGCAATAAGGCATGCATCAGCAAACGGACATGTTGAAGTTGCAAAATTGTTACTTGCAGATAAGAGGGTAGATCCTTCTGCATATGATAATTATGCAATAAGGCATGCATCAGCAAACGGACATATTGAAGTTGTAAAATTGTTACTTGCAGATGGAAGAGTAGATCCATCAGCAGATGATAATTTTGCAATAGTATTTGCCTCAAGAAAAGGACATGATGAAGTTGTAAAACTGTTACTTGAAGATAAGAGGGTAGATCCCTCTGTAAGAAATAGTAATGCAATAAGCAGTGCCTCAGCAAAAGGACATACTAAAGTTGTAAAACTGTTACTTGAAGATGGGCGAGTAGATCCCTCTGCATATGATAATCATGCTATAAAGTGGGCATCAGAAAATGGTCATGATGAAGTTGTAAAACTGTTACTTGAAGATAAGAGGGTAGATCCCTCGGCAGGAATTAATTTCTCAATAAGGCATGCATCAGCAAACGGACATGTTGAAGTTGTAAAATTGTTACTTGCAGATAAGAGAGTAGATCCCTTTGCAGAAGATAATTCTGCAATAAGGTATGCCTCGAAAAACGGACATATTGAAATTGTAAAACTCCTAGCATTAGAGTTAAGGAACATTCAATAAACGATTTATAAAAAAGTACTATAAAAAAATAAGGTTTGTGGATATTTAACCACAAATCTTATTTTTTAAAATATTTTTATGATGAAGACAATAGTAAAGAGACAAATATAAACTCCAACATATGTCTAAATATATTGCATTCTAATTATAAAGAAATATATAGAAAATCATAATTTAAAAAGAAAAACAATAATAGTTAATATGAGAAAATGTCTACTAAATGAGGAGATTTTAATTGAAGTATTAGCATATTATTGTAATTCTTTGAAATATTTTTGTAATATTCGATGGAATTACCCTGTATATAAATGACCTGGGATTGACAAATTTATGTAATTATTATATAATCATACAATCAGATATATAGGCATATATACTAAAAAAATTTTTAGGAGGATTAAAAAATGCAAAGTATTTTTAAAAACGAAAATGATTTGAAAGAGTATTTATTAACTATTGTAAAAATGTCACTCTCGGAAAATCGGGAAGCCAATTTAATAGATAATAATTATGTTTTTGGATGGGCATGTGAACGAGGACTTTTAGAATTTGTAGAATTGTTACTTGAAGATGGACGAGTAGATCCCTCGGCAAGAAATAATTTTGCAATAAAGTATGCATCAGAAAATGGACATGTTGAAATTGTAAAACTGTTACTTGAAGATGTACGGGTAGATCCCTCGGCAGAAAATAATTATGCAATAGTATTTGCTTCAAAAAATGGCCATGCTGAAGTTGTAAAACTGTTACTTGAAGATGGACGAGTAGATCCTTCTGTAAGCAATAATTTTGCAATAAGATATGCATCCCAAAATGGACATACTGAAGTTGTAAAATTGTTACTAAAAGATGAGAGAGTAGATCCTTCTGCATATGATGATTATGCAATAAGGTATGCCTCAGAAAAAGGACATGCTGAAGTTGTAAGATTATTACTTGAAGATGAGAGAGTAGATCCTTCTGCAGAAGATAATTCTGCAATAAGGTATGCCTCGAAAAACGGACACACTGAAGTTGTAAAACTATTACTTGAAGATGAGAGGGTAGATCCCTCGGCAGAAAATAATTATGCAATAAGGTATACCTCAGAAAATGGACATGCTGAAGTTGTAAGATTATTACTTGCAGATGAGAAAATAGATCCCTCTGCATTTGATAATTTTGCTATAAAGTTTGCCTCAGAAAATGGATATACTGAAGTTGTAAAACTATTACTTGAAGATAAGAGGGTAGATCCCTCTGCAGATAATAATTTTGCAATAGCATGTGCCTCAGAAAATGGTCATACTAAAGTTGTAAAACTATTACTTAAAGATGGGCGAGTAGATCCCTCTGTAGAAGATAATTATGCAATAAGTCATGCATCAGCAAACGGACATATTGAAGTTGTAAAACTGTTACTAAAAGATGAGAGAGTAGATCCCTCTGCAAAAAATAATTATGCAATAAGGAATGCCTCAGAAAATGGACATACTGAAGTTGTAAAACTGTTACTTGAAGATGGACGAGTAGATCCCTCTGCAAGAAATAGTAATGCAATAAGCAGTGCCTCAGCAAATGGACATACTAAAGTTGTAAAACTGTTACTTGAAGATGGGCGAGTAGATCCCTCTGCATATGATAATCATGCAATAAAGTGGGCATCCCAAAATGGACATACTGAAGTTGTAAAACTGTTACTTGAAGATAAGAGGGTAGATCCCTCTGCAGAAGATAATTCCGCAATAAAGTGGGCATCCCAAAATGGACATACTGAAGTTGTAAAACTGTTACTTGAAGATAAGAGGGTAGATCCCTCTGCAGAAGATAATTTTGCAATAAAGTGGGCATCCCAAAAAGGACATACTGAAGTTGTAAAATTATTACTAAAAGATGAGAGAGTAGATCCCTCTTCAGGAAATAATTTTTCAATAAGGTATGCCTCCAAAAATGGTCATGTTGAGATTGTAAGATTATTGCTTGCAGATGAGAGAGTAAATCCTTCTGCAGAAGATAATTTTGCAATAAAGTGGGCATCCCAAAAAGGACATACTGAAGTTGTAAATTGTTTGAAAACGGCACTTTATAATATGCAAATAAATCAAAAAATGGATATATTTAAGTTGTAAACTTATAGTATTGAAGGCAAGTAACATCTGATGATTGATTAATAAAAAGACTATATCAATTAATATATTGGTATAGTCTTTAATTTCTAATTTTTTATAAGTAAATTATATTTGTATAATCTATTTTTATATTATTCTACTTATACCTCTGTTAAAAGTCTACAAATTCTAGCAATAAATTCAGTGTTTGTGCATTTACCTTTAATAGGATCAATGCTATATCCAAAAAACCATTTAGCTAAAATAGGATCCATTCTATTAAAACATATTTCTAAAGCATGTCTAATAGATCTTTCTACTCTACTTGGGGTGGTATTATATATTTTAGCTATTTCTGGATATAAAAAAGTAGTTACTTTTTTTAGTTTACTTTCATCTTTACATACAATAATTAGAGCTTTTTTTATATAATTGTATCCTTTTAAATTAGATGGTACACCTAAAAAAGGCAATAAAAATTCAACTCTTGTTTCAATATCAATTGAAGTATTTAGTGCTAGTTCAAAAGGTGTATCTTTTAAATTATTAACTAATTCTTTAGGAAAAATATTAACAATACTACTTGATTTTATTTTTTCTTTCATAAGTTTGCTCCTTTAAACACTACGTTATATGTTGTATTATATACTAATATTTTACAAAAAACAACATATTTTGTGAAATATTTAAATAAAAAATACATAAAAGGTTTAAAAATAAAATATATGAAAATAATAAAAATAGGTGATATATATGGTATTTTTATATATTTTTATAGGATTGTTATTAATATTATTCTTAATATTAATAATACCAATAAGGCTAGAAGTAAAATATGAAGTAAATACAGATTTGAATGAAAGTAATAAAGATCAATTAAATACATTAAACTATGTTAATATATATATTCTTTATTTTATTAAAATAAAAAAGTTAGAAATGAAGAATAAGCAAAACTCAAATTTAAAAGAGGAGAGTACGAGTAGAAAAAATGTATTTGATATGATATATAAATTTTTGCTTGATTTTTTAAATTTTAAAAAAATTGATAATGCATTATTAAATTATAAAGATATAAAATGCATTAATAATAATATTTTTTTTGAAAAGATAGATTTAAACATAGGTATAAATTTTAAAGATGTACTATATAATGCATATATTATTTCCTTTTTAAATGCAATTATTAATATGTATTTTGCTAAAAACTCCGATAAAATTAATTTTAATAAAACAAATTATATAACCTATATTTCTAATAAAATATTTAATATAAAAGTTGATAGTATAATTAGAGTGAATTTAGTTAATACTATAATTGTAATTATAAAAATAATAATTAGGTTTAGAAAGGTGGTAAATAAAGATGGCAGAACAACATCCAATAGAAAACTTAATGATGACAGCTATGACTTCACTTGAAAATATGGTAGATGTAAATACTATAGTAGGTGATATGTTAACTGCACCAGATGGAACTGTTATAATACCTGTTTCAAAAGTATGTTTTGGTTTTGCAGCAGGAGGTAGTGAATTTAATACAAATAAATTAAATAAATTTTCAGAAAATGCCAAACTTCCTTTTGGTGGTGGTAGTGGTGCTGGGGTTCATATTTCTCCAATGGCTTTTTTGGTAGTAAAAGATGGAACTACAAGATTAATGACTTTAAATGGAACTAGTCCTGTTGATAAGTTAATAGATTTAGTACCAGATGTTGTAGAAAAAGCTAATAATTTCATAAATAAATCTATGGAAAATCCAAAACAAGCTGTAAAAAATACTGTAGCAAATCAAAAAGAAAAACAAGAAGAAAGTCCTGATGATGTAGAAGATTGGCATAAAAGTTAATAATTAAAGACCCTGGTTAGTCACCAGGATCTTTTCGGATATTGAGCTCTTTTATATGCTATTTTATGAGCTTTTCTTGCTATCCTTCTTAACCTCCTTTTCCTTTTTTGACTCATCTTATAAATATCATAGAATATATGAGAAACAGTCCCCAGTACACTCAATGATAAAATCAAAGATAGAATCTTTAAAATCGAAGGTAAGTTATACAGTGTTGTCAATATACCTGAGCCACTTCCAATTGCTTGACGCTGCTTAAACACTATATTGGCCCAAGTTGTATCACTTTGATATAAGGCCTCTGCATATTCAACTCGTAATAATCCGATGTGGATTAAGTTGAGTAGTACATAAATAGCAAGTATTCCAAGAGTAAGGAGTGCTGCAAAGCTTATTATCCGTCTTCTTATAATTTTTTTTGAAATTCTTTTTCCGTTTGTCATAGTATGACCTCCTAAAATATATTTTTCCTACTATATATTATACCACATTTTATGTTAACTGTCAAATTGAGCTAAAAAATAAATATAATTTTATTTTGTTGTTGTATTTAAATAATTAGTGTGATAAAATATATAAAAAAGTAGGAGGTAGATTTGTTTGAAAGTAGCTCTTATAAATGAAAATAGTCAAGCTTCAAAAAATGAAATTATATATAATGCGTTAAGAGAAGTCTGTGATAAGAAAGGATTTACAGTTTTTAATTATGGAATGTATTCAGATGAAGATAAGAATAGTATTACATATGTACAAGCAGGTATTCTTGCAGCAATTTTATTAAATTCAAAAGCTGTCGATTTTGTAGTTACTGGGTGTGGAACTGGTGAAGGAGCTATGCTTGCATTAAATGCATTTCCTAATGTATTATGTGGACATATTGTTGATCCTTCTGATGCGTATATGTTTTCTCAAATAAATAATGGAAATGCAATTGCAATTCCGTTTGCTAAAGGATTTGGATGGGGAGCAGAACTTAATTTAAAATATATATTTGAACAACTCTTTGCAGAAGAAGCAGGAAAAGGATATCCTAAAGAAAGAGCGGTTCCAGAACAAAGAAATAAAAAAATATTAGATGAGGTAAAAAAGATTACACATACTAGTTTTATTGATATTTTACAAAATCTAGATAGAGAATTATTAAAAGGAGCTATATCTTCAGAAAGATTTAAAGAATATTTCTTTAAAAATTGTAAAGATGATGAAATAGCTAAATTTTTAATGAATATAATATAAAGGTGTAATTTAAAGGGGTGAATTTTATGGAAGAAATGAATTCTTTAAAAGATATAATAAATATAAGATGTGATATGTATAAGGATAGAGTAGCTTTTTTAGAAAAAGATGGTAAGCATCCAGAATTTCAAGAGATAACTTATTCTAAAGTTAAGGAAGATGTAAACGGACTTGGAACTGTAATGCTAGAAAAATTAAAATTAAAGGATAAAAAGGTTGCTGTAATTGGAGAAAATAGTTATAGATGGTATATGACATATATGGCAGTTGTTTGTGGAGTTGGAATAATAGTTCCACTTGATAAAGAGCTTCCTGCTAATGAGATTTTAAATTTATTACAAAGATCTGAATCTAAATGTATAGTTTATTCTAGTAGAAAAAAAGATTTAATTGATGAGATAAGAAAAGATTTGCCAAAGAATATGATATATATTGAAATGAATAAAGAAGAAAGTGATGATATGTCATATTCATTAGATAAATTAGTCGAAGAAGGTAAGGAACTTGTTGATACTGGAAATACAAAATATATAGATATGGAAATAGATAGAGAAGAATTTAAAATATTATTATTTACTTCTGGTACTACAGCTGCTTCAAAAGGAGTAATGTTAAATCATAAAAATATATGTGCTAATACTGTGGCTTGTTACTGTTTAGTTCCAAAAATGCATGATTATACATATCTTTCTGTTCTTCCTATGCATCATACTTATGAATTTTCACTTGTATATATTTATGGAACAAGTTGTGGAGCTAAAATAGCTATATGTGAAGGATTAAAATATGTGGCTAAAAATATGAAAGAGGTAAAACCTGATTGTCTTTTTGCTGTTCCAGCTTTAATTGAAAATATAAATAAAAAAATAGAAAAAGCTATAAAAGAAACTGGAAAAGAAGGAATGATAAAAACTGTAAGTAAAGTAACAGAGGGGCTTAGTAAAATAGGTCTTGATTTTAGAAGGCAAGTGTTTAAAAAAGTTCAAGATAATTTTGGTGGAAAATTAAAACATATTTTTTGTGGTGCAGCTCCTGTAGATAAAGGATTAATCAAAAAAATGGAATCTTATGGATTTTATTTCTATCAGGGATATGGTGTTACTGAAGCTTCACCTTTAATTGCTGGTACTGCTTTTGATAATAGAGTTGCTGGTACAGTTGGTAAACCAGTTCATGGAGTAGAAGTAAGAATAGACTTAAGTGCAAATGAAGACGAAAATAGCAATGTTGGAGAAATAATAGCTAAGGGTGATAATATTATGATGGGCTATTATAAAGATGAGGAAGAAACTAAGAAGGCATTACGTAAAGGTTGGTTTTATACTGGAGATGTAGGTTATTTTGACTTACAAGGTAATTTAGTTATTTCTGGTAGAAGTAAAAATGTAATTGTGACTTCAAATGGAAAAAATATTTTCCCAGAAGAAATAGAGTTTGAAATAAATAAAATACCACTTGTAGAGGAATCTATGGCTTATGGTAAAAAAGATCCTAAACATAAAAATGAACTAATTGTAGCTGTTAAGGTTACTTTGGATGAAGATTATATTGAAGAAACATATAGAAATAATAGACCAAGCGATGAGGAAATATATAAACAAATTTGGGAAGGTATTAAAGCAATAAATAGAACAATGGTTTCATATAAGGCTGTTAAAGAACTTGAAATAAAGAAAGATAAATTTGTAAAAACAACTACAATGAAAATAAAAAGATTTGTTGAGTTGAATAAGGATAAAGAAAAGACTAAATAAATGTGGATTAAAAAAATTACTTTAGTTAATTAGATAAATACTAAAGTAATTTATTTTTTTTATTATAGCTATATTATTAGTTTGAAAAATTTCTTGTAAAATAGTGTATTTTGTAGTAATATATATGTAGTATTAGAAATGAGGAAAGTTATCATGGAAAATTTAGAAAATATAGTAGAAGCAGTTCTTTTTGCTCTTGGAAGGGAAATTTCAATAGATGAGTTATCAAGTACATTACAAGTAGAAAAAGAAGAAGTTAAAAAAGCAATATATAATTTAGCTGATAAGTATAATAATAAAACAGGAATTAATTTAATATTTGTAAATGATAAGTATCAACTTGTTACAAATAATAAATATTATGAATACGTTAATAAATTTGTAGAAAACACTAAAAGACAAAATTTATCAAGTGCTGCGCTTGAAACACTTAGTATTATTGCATATAATCCTAAGATAACTAAAGCTGAAATTGAAAAAATTAGAGGAGTAAATAGTGATTTTTCTGTGAGTAGACTGCTTGAATGTGGACTTATAGAAGAAGTTGCAAGACTTAATCTACCTGGTAGACCAGCAGCATATAGTGTGACAAGTGAATTTTTAAAATCATGTGGTATAAGTAGTATTGAAGAATTGCCAAATTTTGAAGATATTAGAATAAAAGATGAACAATTGCTTGTTACTGATTTTGAAAGTCAGAGTAATAAAGATAACTAAGTATTTTAGGTGATGAATGTGGAAATGGAGATTTTACTAGGAAAGTCTAAAACTGGTAAAAGTAGATATATATATAATTGTATAAAAAAAGATATAGATGAGGGAATTTATGATATACTTTTTGTTCCATCTCAAACAAGACTGACAACAGAAGAAGAATTTATGCAAGAACTTGGCTTAGATGGAATAATAGGTGTAGATATTACTACTATATCTTCATTCGTATTGCAACAATTAAAGAATAATAACTTGAATTTTGAAAGTAGTAAATTATCAAAGACTGATAAAAAATTATTACTTGCTAAAACAATAATAGAAAATTCTAATATATTTAATATGTTTTCAAAAGTTAGCTTAAAACAAGGATTTTTAGATAATTTATACATTTATATGGATATATTTAAAAAAGAAAATATTAATATAAAAGATTTTAAAGAGGTAAAATTTAGTGATAAAATTCTTGAAGAAAAGTTAATAGAAATACTTAAGATATATGAAAAATATAATGAGACTATAAAGAATAAATTTATTAATAGTATTGATGAAATCAGCTTATTTATAGAAAGTAATAGAGAAAATTTTAATTTTAAGAATAGAAGAATTTTTTTTGATGGATATAATAATTTTACAAATAGTGAATTGTTATTTATTGATTATTTAATTAAAGCAGGTGCTTTAATTACAATATCTATTGATAGTGATATATCTTCAATTATAGATATTGAATCTGGTAATACTCAAAGTATATTTGAAATGTCAAATAAAACATATAAAAAACTGTTAAGAATATGTAATCAAAATAATATTTCGGTAAATAATAATTTATTTTATAACAATTATTCAAAATCTAAAGAAAGTATAAAGTATTTGTCTCAAAATTTATTTAGTATTGATAAGAGTGTTTCATTAAAAAAAGCAGATGACTCAATACATATATATTTAAAAAATGATATGTATAAGGAAATAAGGCATATTGCAAGGGATATATCAAAGAAAATAAGAGCTGGCTCAAGATATAATGATTTTGTTATATATACTACTAATACACAAGAATATCAATCTATCTTAAAAAGAATATTTAGTGAGTATAATATTCCATATTATATCGATACTAAGCAAAAAATAGAAAAATCTAGATTAGTAGAATATATTATTAAATTATTAGATATTTGTATAAAAGATATTAATTATGAAAGTGTTTTAAATATATTAAAGTTAGGACTTAATGATATAGATGAAAGTAAATTAGCTGAACTAGATAATTATGTGTGTGAATTTAACCTTGGGAAAAGAAGTCTAAGTAAGGAATTAAGCTATAATAATAAAAGTAATCATGTCTATAATTTAGAGATGTTAAATTGTTTAAGAAATGAAATAATAAAAATATTTAGTATAGAAAAAGAATTAATTACTAAAAATACAACAATTAATATAATTAAATCCATATATGATCATTTATTGAAGAATAATATATTTAAAAATTATGATAATTTAGTAAATAAAGTTATAAATATTGAGGGAAATAATTATTTTGATTCTCAAGTATGGGAGAAAATTTGTGAGATATTTAGTTCAATTAATAAGGTATATTTTGACGAAGAGCTTGAAATTAAGACTTTCAATCAAATATTTAAAATTGCTCTTTCTGATTGTTATATAAAATCAATTCCACCATCTATTGATAATGTAAAGGTTTTAGATATAAATGTATCCAAAGGTAGACCTACTAAATATGCATATTTTGTTCAAGTTAATGAGGATAAGTTTCCTAAAAATGTGAATGAAGATATATTTTTTTCGGATTTTGAACTTGATAAATTAAGTAATAAAAATATAGAATTTAAAGAAAATAGTATATCTAGACTAAACATGGGAATGTATAATATATATACTGCCATTTCAAATGTTTTGGAGGAATTAAATATTTTTATACTAGCTTCAGATACTAGTGGTAGATCTTTGAGACCTTCAAGTCTTATTACTTTAATAAAACAACAGTTGGATATAGATGTAGTGGGAGATATAACTAGTGAAGATGAAGAGTTTGATATTTATTCCAAAGAACAGATATTTAAAGAATTAATAGTTTCATGTATTAATGGAAAAATCAATGAAAAGGAATTATCTATATATAAAATATTTAATAGTATAGATAAATATAGAGAGGTCTTGCATTATACTAAAAATGATGATAACTTATCTAAAGAAAGTGTTGAGATGTTGTTTGGTAATTCTTTAACTACTAGTGTTTCTCGATTAGAGCTGTATAAAAAATGTCCTTTTTCATATTTTATGCAATATTCTTTAAATATAAATCCAAAAGTTACTTATGAAATAACTAGTTTAGATACAGGTACATTTATGCATGATGTACTGGAGCAATTTTCTAAATATTTATTAAAAAATAATATATTTTACTATCATATTTTAAAAGAAGATGAAGATTTAAAAGAAGAATATTTAAAAAAACTATATGAGGTAATTGATAAAGAATTAGAATTTAGTTTAAAAAAACATCAAGAAAATATAAAATTTGCAATTTTGAGGCAAAAGCTTATTAATACAATGAAAAATGTTATTATAGTTATTGCTAAAAGTTTTAAGCAAAGCGATTTTGAACCTTTAGGTTATGAAATAGAATTTAAAGATGGAAGTTTATTTACTCCAATAGAAATAAAAGTAAGCGATAATATGTATATGAAGCTTATAGGTAAAATTGACAGAGTAGATATATTGCAAGCTGAAGATACTTCATATATAAGAGTAGTAGATTATAAATCTTCTAGTAGGAGCCTAGAATTAGATGATATTAAAGAAGGAATATCTTTGCAACTCATGACATATTTAACAGCATTAATAGATAACTTAAAAAAGGAGAATAAGCAAGTAATTCCTGCTGCGTGTGTTTACTTTAATCTATCAGATAAATTAATTAACTTGTCTGATTATACAAATAGCGAAGATAAAATTAAAGCAGAAATTATAAAGAGTTTAAGACTTAAAGGTATATTTTTAAAAGATATAAGTATTTTAGAGAGAATGGATAAGAAGATTTCTGATAGTACAAATAGAATGTTAGATATATCAAAAATATCAATAAGTAAAGGAAGTAAAAAAGCTTTAGATTATAAGGAATTTGAAGAGTTATCATTGGAAATTAAGGATATATTAAAGAATATAGGTAGCGAAATGCTGGAAGGAACAGTAAAAATTAGACCTAATAAAAAGTGTGATTATTGTAAATATTGTAAATATATTAATATTTGTAGAAAGACAAGTAATCTTTAGTAGGTTTACAATACATAAAAAATATGATATACTTATTCTCATTAGTATGTTGTATAACCAGATTAATATTTTGGAGAGTGATGATATGTTAAGAGAAATTTTTCTACATAAGCGGTTGTTAACTTATTATAAGAAGATAAATAGAAGTAATGTAAAATTATCTGATAAAAGAATCGAGTGTTATTTTAAAAAGATGGAAAAAACAAGCAATATATGTACTGAATATATTAATAATAATGCTCAAAAATTGCAAAACTTCTGTAATCTGTATGAGTATATTTATACTAGTAATAATATATTAGCTAAGTTACTAATACCCTTTGCAAAAATAGGAGTAGATCATTACCTGCAGGTTTTATTATTACTTGGAAAAATTGAATTTACCTTGAAAAATATAAGTATCAGATTAAATCAGTTTAAATATTTATTATAGGTATAATAAAAAGAAGATTTTATAAGTATTTTAAAATCTTCTTTTTATTTATGCAACAAATAATTTAGTTAGATATATGAAAAATGTAAATAAAAGTATTAATCCATTTGCACTAGTTATAGTATTCTTTTTTCCTATATAACAAAATAACCATACCATTAAAGTGGCAAATGCTAACAATACTAAATTTAAATTAAAGTCTATTGAAAAGACAAGTGGAGTTATTACAGCACCTATTCCAAGTATTAACCATAAGTTAAGCATACATGATCCAATTAAATTGCCCACAGCTAGAGCTGTATCTTTTTGAATAGTAGCAATTATAGTTGTAATAAGTTCAGGAAGTGCTGTACCGATTGCAACTATAGTTAAGCCAATTACTCTTTCGCTAATTCCAAAAGTTAATGCTATACTTTCACATGTATCAACGACAAAGTCACCACCGTATTTTAGCATTATAGCACCTATTATTATAAAAATAATAGATTTAATAACACTAATATCTTTTCTTGGTTTTCTTTTTTGATGTTCAACTTTTATAATATCTTTTATTGTAATAATAACAGGATAAGAAAAATATATTATAAACAAGATAAGGAGTACAATTCCTTCTACTCTTCCTATTATAAATTTTCCACTTCCAATTGAAATATTACCAATTATCAATACTAGAATTGTAGCAAAAATTGCAATAGGTAAGTGTATCCTTTTTATATCTTTGTCAATTTTGACTGGTTTTAAAATTGCTGCAATACCAAGTATTAATAATAAATTACATAAGTTGCTACCTATAGCATTTCCTACAATTAAATCTGTATAACCTTTTGAGGCGGAAGTTATTGTTATTATAAGTTCTGGCATTGATGTCCCAATACAAACAATTGTAAGCCCTATTATTATTTCTGGAATATGAAATTTTTTTGCAAGATTACTAGAACCTTTAACTAGAGCATCTGCTCCTATAATTAAAAGAATAAAGCCTATGACAATTAAACATAAGTCTTTTATCATTAGTTTCCTCCTGACACACAAAATATAATTTATAATATTATGTGATTTTTTTTGTTGTTTTATCATTAATAATATAAATAGTTATTGTCAATATAAGTAATAAAAATAAAAAATAATAAAAACTTGAAATATAAAGTGAATTATAATATTTTTTAACTTTATTTCTCTAAGAAGAAAGTATTTGTTTATCGAAATAAAAATATATATATTTATATATTTATATATTTATATATTTATATATATATATTATAAAGTTTTTTGGCTAAAATTGTCAAATAAGAGTTTATATAAAAATGTTTTTTTATTGTTATTTTTCAAGGTGAAAAAATATATATTTCTTTTTAATATAATTTTTGTAACAATTTTGTAAAATTTATTAATAAAGACTTGCAATTATTGAAAAAAACGATATAATATAAATGAATAATCATGTGAGTTTAGTATGCTATTTAAATAGTATATTTTATATATAGTAAGGAGAGGATTAAGTATATGGCTGATATAGTAGTAGGGTCAAAAAGGAAAATAAATCTTTTCGACAGAGTAATACAAAGTGTTGTAATAATGGTAAATATGAACAAAATGAATAGAGCTATAGATGAGCATTTATCAGTTATTCATAAAACAGAAGGTGATGAGCAAAAATTATATCAAGAAAATATTTTAAGAGAGATTGTTTTTGTAAAATATCAATATGATATTATGCAAAGAGAAATGTATGAGTTAAAGATTTCATATCCACAAGATATTGTTGATAAAATTAATTCTACTGATAAAATAGAAAGATTAGAACTTCAAAAAGTATTTTTAGAAATGGAATATGACAGAGTAACAAGAGCAAAATTTAAATCAAGGGAGGATATAAAATTTAATTTATTAGCTATTTCTTCAGCTATAGATGCCGTAAAACAAAATATTAAAGATGAAGGAAAATCACAGAGATATAATAATGTTATAAAAATGTCTGAAGATATAGATACAAAAATTCAAACAGAGGAGTATACAGAAGAGTTATATAAAAATTTATTTGAATGTGTAGACGAATATGTAAGTTATATAAATGATAATTATGATATTTCTAAACTACCTTCTGATGAAAGGGAACTTATTGAGTTTGTTATAGAAACAATGATTAAAGGTATAGAGTCTGATATTGATAGACATATGTATGAATTTAATCTTGTTATTAATATTTGTAAGAATGCATATAGATATTTTAAAATAATAGATAAGATTTTTGAAAAATTACAAGGAATTTATGATGAAAGTTTAGAAAGTGGAATAATGGATATAAAAGATTATATTAGAATGTATAAAGATATATATGATCAAAAAATTAAGACTATGGTAAATGATGTTCATAGAACTATTGCTACAGAAGATGAATACTTAGAGTATTCAAAACTTTTAGCTAATTTAGATTATGATGAATTGGATAAATTTGTTCAAAAAAGAGCGATTGAATCTACTTTATCAGAAAAAGTAAAGGAGATTTTATCTAAAGATTTAAAAGAAAAAGAGGGAGTAGAAGAGAATTTAGAAGAATTAGTTATAGAGAATGTAGAATTTGAAGATAATTCAAAAGAAGAGATTAAGGAAGATAAAGAGGAGCAACCAGAAGAGAAGAAAAAATCAAGAAGGGGAAGGAAACCAAAAGCAGATAAAGATAAAAAAGAGGAAAAAGAGAAGAAAGAAACAAAAAGAAGAGTAGGAAGACCAAGAAAAGAAAAGATAAATAGTTAAGTATAAAGTAGTCTAAAGTTTCTTTAGACTACTTTATATTATAAAATAATACAAAAAATTTATGTGTTATTTTAAAAATATGACAAAAAAATAGGGATTGAATGTTGTAAAATATATGGTATTAAAAGTAACAAATGAGGTGTTTAATATATGATTTATAATAAATATTTGGAAAGTGGATTTGGTGAAAAAGTGTCTGCTATATTTGATTATATAAAAAAAGGAATCAATGTACCAAATATAATTTTTGTGATTTTTTCTTTGTGTATATCTTCTCAAAGTTTTATGGGAAGTTATGAACCATTTAGTATTGTTTTATTTGGTGTGGCTAGTGTATTTAACATACCTTTATTATTAGTTTTAATTTCATCCATTATTGGTATGTTATTTAGTTCTTTAGCAACAGTTACAATATTAAAGGTTGTAGCTCTTTTTGTAGTATTTTCTGTAATTACTGCGTTTATTAATATTGAGGGAGTAAGTAAGAAATATGGAGTTTTTATAAAATTAATAATTTCATTTTTCTTAGTTGAAATAGTGGATGCCATTATTTCTGGAGTATTATTTTCTAGTATCATTACTATTTTAACAAATGCTGTCATTATTGCTATATTGTTTTTTATATTTGTACCTGGTATGGCAGTAATTCTTAATATTAGGAAATCATATGTATATTCTAAAGAAGAAAGTATTGCTATGATAACTTTAATTGCTATATTGATTTCTGTACTTAAAGACGTAAATGTTTTTGGATTTTCTATATATAATATATTAGTTATGGTATTAGTATTAACATATGGTTGGAAAAATGGTGCTGTTCTTGGTACCTGTTCTGGTTTACTTATAGGATTACTTCTTACAGGAATAACAGATGCTAATATGTCTTTAGTGGTATCTATGGCTATAAGTGGAGGTATAGCTGGTATTTTAAGTAGATTTGGAAAAATTCCAATTATTATTGGTTTTATACTAGGAAATGTATATGTTTCATATCACTCTAGTGGATTTTCTGAACTTACTATGAGATTAAGTGAGATGTTGATTGCATCAATTAGTTTGCTATTTATGCCAAAGGCTATAGAGTTAAAGCTAGATAAGTTATTTAATAAAAATAATACTTTAAATAAATCATATAATAATATCCTTGGGAGTGCAAGCAACGCTAAGGATAAGATTGGTGCTATGTCTGAAGTTTTTGATAGTTTAGCTGATATTACAATCGAAAATACTCCTGAAGATTTAGAGGAAACAAGAGAGGTTATAAAAAAGTATATAGAGGATTATGTTGAAAATAACTGTATAGATTGTAAAGAGAAGAGAAATTGTTTAGATAATGAAAAACTAAAAATTACTGTAGATTATATAGCTGGAAAACTTGAAAATAATGAAACAATAGAACCGTCAATGTTAGATTTTAAATGTTATATATCAGATGATATAATACCTGATATTATTGAGATATATAATAGTATGAAATTAACTAGAATATTAAAAAAACAAGAGAGAGAGAATACCCAAAAACTATCAAAGCAGTATAAAGAAGTTTCTAAAATTTTATCAACGGTTGCTAAAAATATTAAGGAGAATGCAATTGTAAAGGATAAATCTTTGATAAAGTTAAGAGAAGAATTAAAGTTTTATGGATATATAGTATATGAGGATAGTTGGATTAAAGAAAATGAGAATATTGAATATACTTTTGTAACAGATATACTTACAAATATTGATTCTCAAAAGAAACAAATAATAGATATAGCCTCTAATATATTAGAGCAAACAATGACAATAAAACTTATTATGAACAGTAGTAAAAAAGAAAAATCTAAAATTAAGTTAGTATCAAAACCAGAGTATGATGTCTATACTTCTATTGTATCAGAAACTAAATCTGGCGAAGAGATATCAGGAGATTCATATCTTTCTATGGAATTAGAGGATTTAAAACATCTTAATGTTATAAGTGATGGAGCCGGATCAGGAAGGAATGCAGCTAAGTCATCTACTTCTATTGTAAGTATGCTCGAAAAACTACTAGAGGGAGGCTTTTCAGAAGATAAATCTATAGATATAATAAATAGTATAATAAAATTAAAAGCTGAAGATACTAATTTTTCTAGTTTAGATGCATTTATATTTGATTTAAAAAATGCAAATGCAGAATTTATAAAGTTTGGAGCTGCTCCAACATATATAGTAGATGAAGGCAAAGTAATTACAATAAATACTTCTAGTTTACCTGTTGGAATAGTTAAAGAAACAGATTATGTACCAATTGGGAAGAAATTAAAAGAAGGAAATATAGTAGTTCAGATATCTGATGGTGTAGTTAAAGAAGATATGGATATAAATAATAATTACTTTAAAGATCACTTATTAACTATAGATATTTCAAAGAGTAGTAAAGCTATATCAGATGAATTGCTAAAATATGTTTTAAAAGAAAATAAAGGATTACTTGAAGATGATGTTACTATAATTGTTACCAAGATTGTTAAGTCTTAATATAAAAATACCAATATAGTAAATTAAAAACTACTATATTGGTATTTTTTAGGGATTAATTCAAAGAATACGAATTATAACTTTACAATTTCCCAAAACTCAAAAAATTTTAAAGCTTCTACAACAATACTACCTATATAATGACATATACCGTAATTCTTTTGACTTACTTTATATAGATTTACTAAATCGCCAGAACCATCCATATAAAATTTATAAAGAAGAGCATTATTATTCATGTTATATACCTTTACAATTTGTATATCTTTATTTCCTACAGCATAAATAATATAATTGTCTTTAGTTTTTATTGTAGTTTTTTTGGTTTCCATGATATAGATCCTCCTTAATATTAATTATAGTTTTTATTAGTTATTATTAATATATATATCATAAATTAAGATAAAAAACAATATCCATATTGCATATAACTAAAAAAAATTATGTAAAGTTCTTGTTTTTTATGTAAATATATGGTATAATAAAACTATAAGTTATAAAAGAAGTAGCTCATGATTAAAGAGCTGGATTTTAAGGAGGTTTTATTATGTACTTAAGTTCGTTGTCGTTTGGTGTAAAAGATATCCTCGAAGGAAGAATTAAACTTCAAGAGGTTGATGCTATTGTATCTGGAACAAAGTTCTCTGGTCCTGAAGAGGCTATAGAGAATTATAGCCGAGTTTATTGGGCAAAAGCTCCAAAAGAATGTGCTGATATTTGCCGTCAGATTTGGCCTAAAGTGCTTCAGCCAAGGGCGATCTTTGGAGATGAACACTGTCCATATTGTTCGTGCGAAGCTAATGGTATATTTGGGTATGATACTTTAGAGGAATTTGAAAAAGCTTGTTCTGTTATGCCTTATAATGTTATCACAGAACTTAAGGAAGGAGGCTATATTTCATAATCTTATGAGTAGGTAAGTTGTTAATTCAACTACCTGCTTTTTTTATATTATAAAAAATAAAAATGTTGATATTTGCATATATTGTAATTGGTGGTAAGATGATGGAAATTATAACTAAAATAGAAGAGTTTATATGGAGTACCCCACTTGTATTACTTTTAATATTAACTCATATTTTTTTTTCAATAAAACTAAAATGGCCTCAAAAATATACTTTTAAAGGTTTAAAGTTAATGTTTAAAGGAAATGATAAAACTCAAAAAGGCATAAGTTCATTTAAGTCACTTATGACAGTTCTTGCAGCAACACTTGGAACTGGTAATATAATAGGAATTGCAGCGGCAATAACTATTGGAGGTATTGGTAGTATTTTTTGGATATTTATTTCAGGTATATTTGCAATAGCCACTAAATATGCTGAGACATATTTAGTTTTAAAATATAGGAAGAGTGGAGAAAAGGGATATTATGGTGGAGCAATGTATGTACTAAGGGATGTGCTAAATAATAAAAGGTTAGCTAAGTTATTTAGTATTTTTGTCATTGCTGCTGCATTTGGAATGGGGGCTATGATACAATCTAATGCAATGTCCATTTCACTTCAAGAAACATTTACTACAAACAAATATTTTATTGCAATAATAGTTACAATAGTATGTTCTTATATGATTTTTGGAGATGAAAAGAGGATTTCAAATATATCTAGTGTGTTAGTTCCCCTTGCAACTATTGTTTATATGATTATGTGCTTTTATCTTTTATGTATGTTTAGATATAATTTAATACCAAGTATTATTTATATAGTTAAAGAGGCGTTTTCTTTAGAAGCTGTTGGCGGAGGTATTTTTGGAATAGTAGCTATAAGAGCTATGAATGCAGGTATGTCAAAGGGGTTATTTTCAAATGAAGCAGGAATGGGGAGTTCTCCTTTATTTAATGCAACAGTAAATATTTCTAATTTAAAAGATGAATCAATAATAGCTTCAACTAGTGTTTTTATAGATACAGTTTTTCTTTGTAGTATTACAGGATTAGTGTTTGTAGCTAGTGGAATGTGGAATTTGAGCAATGAAACAATGAGCTTAGTACAAAACACATTTGCACTAATACCTTATGGTAAATATTTATTAACATTTTCTTTAGCTATATTTGCACTTGCAACAATTCCATGTTGGAGTTATTATGGTAGTATAGGTATAAAGTTTATTTTTAAGGATAATAAATTTGCACAGAAACTATATAGATATATATATATTTTATGTGTATATATTGGTACTGTAACAGCACTAAAATTTGTATTAAGTATGTCATCAATTGCAAATGCATTAATGATTTTACCAAATCTTTTTATGATGTATAGACTAAGAAATAAAATAGAAAAATGAATAAAAGTAAAGAAACTGATTAGATATAATATATATATGAGACGAAAGTTAGAAATAGAGTAAACGACCCGTTATTACGGGTCGATAATATATTAATAATAAAAATTATTTATAAACCATAAATAGTTTTGTGTTTTTTCTTCATGAATTATAGTATTATTAATATCTTTAGCTATTAGAGTAATAGTATCATCTTCATCTATCTTTGCCCAAAAATTTAAATTAAGATTAGAAAAGACAGTATTTATTATATTATTATTTAATTTTAAAATAAAGTTAACTTTTGTAAATGAAGAAGATAAATTACTTTTAATTACTTTTAATGCAGCGTGTTGCATACACATATACTTTTTATGTGCAGTTTTATTAATAGCAATATAATAGATATATAACCACAATAAAATTAATGGTATTATTAAAAATAACAGCAGATAATAGTTATTCTTGATAAGTATAAGAAATAAAGATAAAATTAAAAATCCGCTTATAATTATGATAAAAGTGGTCTGATTTAATGTAAGTTTTTCATTAATCCGTTTTGTTAGTAGTTTAAATTTATGCATAATTATTTCTCCTTGTATCATTGTTAATATAAATTATATGCAAATATAAATTTCATTTAATTATCAACTTTTTCTTCCACAGAGATTACTATTTTACCAGATTTGTTTTTGTTTTCTTTTAATGGGATTTTAAAAATTGGACTTTTATCTCTATAGTAAAAAGCATCTAATTTAAAAGAAGTCTTATGATCTAAAAATATATTGACATCTGGCATATTTTCTTTTTCTGATAGTAAAGTCATTATATGTAAATCCCCTTCAATTTTTTCTATTGTAAAAAAAACGTTTTCATATGCTTTTTTACTAAAGCATGGATAGATAATAATATAACTTCTGTCTGAAAAATCTTTTAATATAGTACTATTAAGATCTATAGAAATTAATATTTGTGTAGGTGATAGTAGTTTAGTTTGTATATTTTTGGGGGTTATAAGAGCATACCGGTTCTTTGGATCGTAGATATAAATGTCAATTATATCTACGAAGAATACTTTATTTTTTCTCTTTTTCATAGCTATATCTCCTTTTTTAATATTATTTTTTTCTCTCATTTTTTTCACTCCAATCTATAATTATATAAATTATCTATGTATTTTTGTAAAAAAATTATATCATAGATAATTAAAAAGTCAATATACAAAAAATGTATTGAAATAGCTAAAAGATTAATCATTTTTTTATTTGTTAGATTAAATTATAGACAGAAGCTTAAAATTTTTGTATAATAACCATAAGGTGAGGAATATGGATTTTGTACATTTACATGTGCATACAGAATATAGTTTATTAGATGGTGCTATACGAATAAATGATTTAGTAAAAAAGGTAAAAGAGTTAGGAATGAAGTCTGTTGCTATAACAGATCATGGTAATATGTTTGGTGCTATTGAATTTTATAAAAAATGTAAAGCTGAAGGAATAAAACCTATTATAGGGTGTGAAGTTTATGTTGCACCGCGTAGTAGATTTGATAAGCAGGGAAAAGTAGATACAGAACCAAATCATTTAATATTACTTGCAATGAATAATATTGGATATCATAATTTAGTAAAGTTATGTTCTGCTGGTTATACAGAAGGTTTCTATTATAAGCCTCGTATAGATATGGATATTTTAAGAGAATATAATGAGGGTTTAATATGTTTGAGTGCTTGCTTAGCTGGAAAGGTAGCAACTCAAATTATAAATACAAATATTAATGGAGCTAAAGAGACCATAAAAGAATTTATCGATATATTTGGAAAAGAAAGATATTTTTTAGAAGTTCAAGATAATAAATTAAGGGAGCAAATTCTTGTAAATCAACAATTAATACAGTTTTCAAAGGAGTTTGGAATTGGTTTAGTAGCTACTAATGATTGTCATTATTTAAATCAAGAGGATTATGATTTTCATGAAGTACTACTTTGTATAGGAACTAGAAAAACAATAAATGACCCAGATAGGATGACTTTTAAGACAAATGAATTTTATGTCAAATCAGCTAAAGAGGAGGAAGAAGCTTTTAAAAATATACCTGAGGCAATAGAAAATACAGTAAAAATTGCAGATATGTGTAACGTTGAGTTCGAATTTGGAAAGACAATATTACCGGAATTTAAAATTCCAGGAAATATTTCTCATTTAGAATATTTTAGGAACCTTTGTTATGGTGGAATAGAAAGTAGATACGGAAAAAATTATAGTAAAGAGGTTACTGATAGACTTGAGTATGAAATTAGTGTAATAGATAAAATGGGATATATAGATTATTTTCTGATAGTTCAAGATTATATTAATTATGCAAGGTCAGTTGGTATATCTGTTGGACCAGGTAGAGGAAGTGGTGCAGGCTCAATAGCTGCATATTTAATTGGAATAACTGATATAGATCCTTTAAAGTTTAATTTAATATTTGAACGTTTTCTAAATCCAGAAAGAATAAGTATGCCTGATTTTGATATAGATTTTTGTTATGAAAGACGTCAAGAAGTGATTGACTATGTAGCAAGAAAATATGGCCAGAACCATGTAGCTCAAATTATAACATTTGGAACTATGGCGGCTCGTGCAGCAGTTAGAGATATTGCTCGTGTTTTGGATGTCTCATATCAAAAGGCTGATGTAATAGCTAAATTAATACCGCACGAATTAAAGATGACGATAAATAAGGCTTTAGATATAAGTAAAGGTTTAAAGGATTTATATGAAACAGATGAACAAGTAAAACAGATAATAGATTTAGCTAAAAAGGCAGAAGGAATGGTTAGACACGCTTCAACTCATGCAGCAGGAGTTGTTATAACTAAGGAAGAAGTTGTAAATTATGTACCATTATATGAAAGTCAAAATATTATTTCTACGCAATATACAATGACAACTTTAGAAGAGCTTGGATTACTTAAAATGGATGTGCGAATTGTTCGCTAATGAAACACTCTAGAAATGGAAACAAGTTAGCGGAGCAGAATAGAATCTGCTTAACTATTGATTTGATTTGGTTGGTGAAATTCCAACTATAGAGTAAATGCTGATACTCTAATCCCTGAGACTCCGACATGCCAATCAGTCTTAAAACTGAAAGGTATGAAGCTCGGTAAAGTCGGCTGAAAAGAATTCTAAGTAAACGAAATATATAAGTATAGCTGGTACAAAAGTGGCTAGAGCCCGCCCGTTAGAAAATATAGAGTAGGTTATAAGAAGACGAAGTAGGTCGGGGGTCCTGAAAAATGCAATATGCTGACTCACCAGGAACCGCCGTATGAAAGGCTCGTAATTTAACGACCCCGACGAAAGTTGGGTCATCCCTGTAGGGATTTAAGTTGCGGTATTCGTATTGTCCATTGCGAATACGGTGTGTATCCAGTAAAGGATATGCGTTCTGATTCCATTCAGCTAACGGGAGAAAGAATAGCTTACGGGTTAAAGGCGGCAGCTAAGTTGCTATAATAAAAGGATAAAATCAATGGAACAATTGAAGCTCGAAAGAAAATGATAAGATGTTTAAGTGTCGATGTTTCTAGCAAGTAGGAAATGACTTGTGAATTCGAGTGGCAGCAGCCCGTAGTAGTGTTGAAGCAGAGTAATGTCTGTGAAGCGAAGGGGCATAGCCAAGAATAGGGTTATGTAAGAATGTTCAATTATTAAGGTAGCCGTTGAGCGAAACGAACTAACCATAGGGGGTGATTGCCTATGGGGACAAAACTTAATAAAGTTCCTATAACAGAAAAGGAACTCAACGAACTCTTACAAAATATTTATTTGAAGGCAAAGAAAAATTATGATGAAAGAAAGCAAAGTAATTTCACAGGTATCCTAGAAATTATTGCATCAGAACCAAATATAGTTTCTGCAATCCATAAAATTAAAGGAAACAAAGGCAGCAACACTGCTGGAATTGACCAGAAAACAATGGATGATTATTTAAATAAAAACTATGATGAGGTTCTACAGGAAGTCAGAAATAGATTGTACTGTTACAAACCTGAAATGGTGCGAAGAGTATGGATACCGAAACCAGGTAAGTCCGAAAAAAGACCACTTGGAATACCAACGATTATCGATAGAATTATCCAGGAATGCGTAAGAAATATTCTGGAGCCAATCGCAGAAGCACAGTTCTTTGAACACTCATACGGCTTTAGGCCCATGAGGTCGGCGGACATGGCAATAGCAAGAATCAAGCGCATTAACTGGACATCCAAATGCTACTGGGCAGTCGAAGGAGATATCAAAGGATTTTTTGATAACATTGACCACAATGTAATGATAAAAAGTCTATGGAATATTGGAATTCGAGACAGAAGAGTACTAAGTATCATTAAGCAAATGCTCAGAGCTGGAGTGATGGATGAATGCGTAAAAAGTGAATTAGGAACACCGCAAGGTGGTATCATTTCTCCACTATTAGCAAACATTTACTTAAATCGATTCGATAATTATATGACAGGTGATTTTGAGAGAAAGAGACTCAAAAAAACACATTCAAGAAGAGACGGTGAATTGACTGCTATGAGAAATCATAGTAATCTTAAAACCTGTTACTTCATCAGGTATGCGGATGACTGGGTTATCTTGACTGATAGTAAAAAAGCCGCTGAACGTCTGAAATATAAAGCCAAAAGGTATCTGAAAGAAGCCTTGAAGCTGGAATTATCAGATGAAAAAGCACTGATAACGAATGTGTGCAGCAGGCCGATTAAGTTTCTTGGTGTAGAAATCAAGATGTATAACAAAAACGGAATGCTGGTTAATAGAGTTTCTCCAGACAAAGAAAGATTTGACCGCAAGATGAAAGAGCTAAGTCGTGAACTGTTCTATATAAGGAAAACTTCCACACTGGACAGAGACAGACTGATTCAAAACATAGTGCGAGTTAATTCGATTATTGTAGGACTTATCAATTATTATAATATGTGTGACCAGATTAGCGTTATTGTGAGAAAGTATGCATGGCTACTGAAATATACAGCATACAAATCACTGAAACGTTATGGTGGTAAATGGGTCAGAGCAAACCAAGTCTCAAATCTGATTGGGCTGCACAAAGGGCACAAAGCCAATATCCCAGCAGTCGAATATAAAGGAATGTGGATTGGAATTACAGATATAAATTTTGCAAAATGGGAAAATCCAATATGCAAAAATCAAGCTGAAAATCCATACACTCCAGAAGGAAGAGAGATTTATAACAAGAGAATGCGTAGAAAAGGATTACAAGTCCGAACGGACGAAGTGAATTCCAATGCTCATGCATTGTACATAAGAATGAGCAAACATCCACTCTATGACTTCGAATACTTCATGAACCGACCATACACATACAATAGAGACAAAGGGGAATGCAAAATCTGTGGAGGATATGTTGAACCCAATGATGCGCATTTCCACCATGTCGAACCGAAATTACCAAGCAATCAAAGGAATAAGGTCAAAAACCTTATCACAGTACACAAATACTGTCATCAGCTGATTCATAATGATTCAAAACCTGAAGATTTGTCAGAAAAAACAATGAAAAAACTTGCGAAATATCGTAAGAAACTAGAATAACCAAAACACTAAACTGGTTAAAACTTGAACAAAATCTGACATAACCCGAAAGTAGTTTACCGAAGACTACTATACTTGGTGGAACGCCGTATGCGTTGAAAGTCGCACGTATGGTGTGAAGTGGGGGAAAACGACCCGTAACAGATAATGCCGACGGTGTTCGTTACCTATCACTATTTTTTAGGACTTAGAACGTTGACTGTTATATCTGATGCATTAAAATTAGTAGAAAAAATACATGGAATTAGAATAGATTTTGGAAAAGATATGAATGACACCAAAACATTTAAGATGCTGTGTGAAGGAAAAACAACAGGTATATTTCAAATGGAAAGTAAAGGTTTTAGGCAAATGATGATGAAAATGCAACCAGATTGTTTAGAAGATATTATTGTCATGATATCGTTATATAGACCTGGTCCAATGGATCAAATTCCAAGATATATAAGAAATAAAAATAACAAAGATGATATAATTTATACTCATGAGGCTTTAAAACCAATTTTAAATGTTACATATGGATGTATGGTTTATCAAGAACAAGTAATGCAAATATTTAGAGATTTGGCAGGATATAGCCTTGGAAGAGCAGATTTGGTTAGACGTGCTATGGGAAAGAAAAAATTGGATGTAATGGCAAAAGAAAGAGAAGTATTTGTAAAAGGTGCTATTAAAAATAATATTGATGAAGTAAGTGCAAATAAAATATTTGATGAGATGGCAGAATTTGCAAAATATGCTTTTAATAAATCTCATGCAGCTGCCTATGCGGTAATTGCATATCAAACGGCTTATTTAAAAGCACATTATCCTCATGAATTCATGGCAGCTCTTATGAATAGTATGATTGGAAATTTAAATAAAATACCAGAGTATATTGCTGAATGTAAAGCTATGAATATAGAGGTACTAAAACCAGATATTAATGAGAGTTATGCTAAATTTGCAGTAATTAATAAAAAGATAAGATTTGCACTTGTATCTATAAAAAATGTGGGAGAAAATGCTATTAAAGAAATAGTAGAAGATAGAAAAAGACAGGGAAGGTATGCAAGTTTTGTTGATTTTTGCCAAAGAGTCTCAGGAGAACAAGTAAATAAAAAATGTATAGAAAGCTTGATAATGGCAGGTGCTTTTGATGAAATTGAAAAAGGAATAAATCGCTATGATTTACTTGAAAGTTACGAGGCAATTGTTGATAACGTTACTCAAGAAAAAAAGAATAATTATATAAATCAAATAAATTTATTTGATATCCAAGAAGACATAAAATCAAGTAGTGTTGTAATAAAAAAATGTGGTAAACAACCTACTAAAAGAGAACTTTTAGATATGGAAAAAGAAATGTTAGGTTTATATGTTTCTGGACATCCACTTGATGAATATTCGCAATATATTTTAAAGAATTCAACAGTAACTAGTAAAGATTTAGTTGTCCAAAATGAAGAAATTATAGATAATGAATTTAGAGAAGAAAAAGTTTCCTATGATGAAACAACTCAAGTTTATTGTGGAATACTGACAAAAACCAAAATACTTACTACTAAAGCTAATAAACAGATGATGTTTGCAGAAATTGAAGATATGTATGGTAGTATAGAAGCTGTTATTTTTCCCAATGTTTATTTGAGATTTTCAGATATACTAAAAAAAGATAATATATTAAAAGTAACAGGTAAAATTAATTTAAAAGAAAATGAGAAGGCTAAGATATTAATATCAAATGTTGAAATGATTACAGTTAATAAAAAAATATATATAAGACTTCCCAAGGATAAATTAGATTTAGAAGATAGGGTTATTACTTTTATTAATAACTTAGAAAATGACTTTAAAGGTAATATTCCTGTATACATTTTTTATGATGGAACAAATAAATTAAAATTATTAAATAAAGATAATTGGTTAAATCTATCTAAAGAAACATTAGATAGATTGCAAATTGCTTTTGGAAATGACAATGTAAAGGTAAAATAAGAGTTTTAAAGTAGTATATTATATAATTGTTAAAATGTTGAAACAATAATTCGTGTATGATATAATAATTATACATTGAACTATGTTAACCTATTTATTAATATAAAGGAGGAACAAAAATGAATTCTAAGGAGATTAAAAAAATTGTACTTACAGGTGGTCCTGGCGGAGGAAAAACTACAGTGCTCCCTATATGTACGGAACGGTTACTTTCAGCTGGATATGAAGTGATAAATGTAGCTGAGGCTGCTACTACAGTTATGAATAGTGGGATAAAGGTAAATAATGGAGTTGTAAGTGTATTAGAATTTCAGAGATTTTTACTTAAATATCAACTATTTTGGGAAAATGCTATTAAAAGTATTAAGTTTAAATCTGATAGACCTCTTGTGATATTACTTGATAGATCTATTATTGATAGTAAGGCATATATTAATGATGAAGAATGGAAAAAGTTATTAATTGAATTTGCTCTATCTGAATCAGAAGTCTTTCAAAGATATGATTCTGTTATTCATTTGGTTACAGCTGCTTATGGAGCTGAAAATGCATATACTTGTGAAAATAATAATCAAAGAGGAGAAAAAAGCATTGAGGAAGCAAGAAGGGTAGAAGATAAGGTTAAAGCAGCTTATTATGGACATCTAAATGTTAAATATATAGATAATTCTACAAATTTTGATGGTAAGATACAAAGAGTTATAGATACTATATTTCAAAATTTAGATTTGGCAATACCAAAACTAGAGCAAAGAAAATTTTTAGTTGATAAAGATGAATTTATAAAACAAGTTAAACTATATAAACCACAATGTAGGTTTATCAAGCAGACATATTTATTATCAAGTGATAGTAATATCGAAAGAAGAGTAAGAGAGATAGGAATACCTGGAGAAGAAGTATATTATTATACAATAAAGTATAAGGACAATACAGTGGGAATTAAGGAGATTCCAATAACATATGATATGTATAAGTTATTTTTGAGGGAAGCAGATAATAGTCATGCAATTATAGATAAACAAAGGTGGTATTTTTCTAAGGATAATATTTATTATACATTAGATGTCTTTGAAAATCCTTCTAAGTTAGCAATTTTAGAAGCAAGGGTGACTAGTAGAAATGAAGTTATTGAGTTTCCTGGTTATGGAGGTATTTTTAAAGAAGTTACACTGAATAATATGTATAGTAATTATAATATTTCTAAAAAAAATTAGAATATTGGTATTGGATTAAAAAAAGAATATATAGTATTAACTATATATTCTTAAGTAAAGTGTTGACAAATAATAAAAAGTCAGCACTTTTTATTTATCAGTATTTTGTAAGTTAAGTCTGTAGCTACCTCCATTATACAATTTTTCGTCTGGTATATGTAATATAATTTGTTTTTGATTAGTGTTTTCATTTAGTTTGATGGTAATATTATAATTTGTTTTTTGTGTTTTTAAATCATATTGACCTATTGACACTCTTAGATTTTTAAAATTATTTTGAGATTTTATAGAATTTTCAATATTTGAAGCTGGTATATTATGATTCCCATTTAAAGACATGGAAATTTTCACCTCATCGTTTAATACTTCTTTAATCTTAATTTCTGGTGTAGGTTTTTCTGTTTCAGAGTTTAAATTACCTGTAAAAAACAGTACAAAGAAAATAGTTAATATAGACATTAACATAATGTTGAAAAAAGCTTTTGTGAATTTTTGTAGAATTCTCATTAAAAAGTCCTCCTTAATACACATTAGTAACTCTTTTACAAAATAATTTATTTGTAATAAAAAATATCCCTATATTATTATATTAACATTATATTAAAATGATGTCAATTTACTTCACAAAATTGTCACAAATTTCCATAAAAAAAGCAATAGAGAAATTCTCTATTACTTAAATATAATCCATTGTGTTTTTATTTATCAGATTTTAGTACTTCAGTAGCAGCTCCAAGTGCTCCCATAGCTTTAGTCGCATCAAAAGGTATAAATACCTTATTTGCAGTACCATTAGCAACTTTTTCTAAAGCTTCTAAAGATTTTAACGCTATAAGATTTTGATCAGGTTTAGTTTCCATTATAGCGGAATATACCATATTGATTTCTTGAGCTTTAGCGTCAGCAACTTTTTTTATTGCTTCAGCGTTACCTTCAGCTTCAAGAATTCTAGATTCTCTTACACCTTGAGCTCTTCTGATACTAGATTCTCTTTCTGCTTCAGCTTCAAGAATTGTCGCTTGTTTTTTACCTTCGGCTAATGTTATATCAGCTTGGCGTTTACCTTCAGCTTCAAGAATTGTTGCTCTTTTATTTCTTTCAGCATTCATTTGCTTTTCCATTGCATCTCTTACGTCTACAGGTGGTTTAATATCTTTTATTTCAACACGGTCAACTTTACATCCCCATTTGTCTGTAGCTTCATCAAGTATAGTTCTTAATTGATTATTTATTAAATCTCTAGAACTAAAAGTATTATCTAAGTCCATCTTACCAACAATATCACGAATAGTTGTGATTGCTATGTAAGCAATACCTTTTTGTAGACTTTCTATTTCATATACTGCTTTAGCAGGTTCTGTTATTTGATAGAAAACAACAGTATCTATTGTAATAGTTACATTATCTTTTGTGATAACACTTTGTGGTGTTACATCCATTGTTTGTTGTTTTAAACTTACTACTGCTCTTACATTATCTATAAAAGGAACAATAAAATTTAGTCCAGCCTCTGCAGTTTTATGATATTTTCCAAAACGTTCGATTATACGAACTTCAGATTGTCTTACTACTTTTATTGAAGCAGCAGCTACTACAATAAAAAATATAATTAAAATAATAAAAAATATTTCCATAAAATCCTCCTATACTTTTTTTACTTTAAGTTTTACACCATCAATACCAACTATTTCAACAGTTGAATTTTCTTCAATTATTGAATCGTCAACTGATAGTGCAGACCAAAGTTCTCCATTTACTTTAACTTGACCTTTGGAATTCAAGTTATCAATCTGTTTTATTACAATAGCCTGTTTTCCAATCATGGCATTATTGTTCATAGGTACGTCTTTTGTTCTAAAGATCTTTTTTACCAGTGGCTTCATAAAAATTATCATTAGGGCAGTTGAAATAGCAAATACTCCTAGTTGAACTGGAAAAGAAAACCCTAATATATTTACTATGAAGGCAAAGAATGCACCAATACCAGGCCAGAACATTAAAAATGAAACGGTAAATATTTCTATTAAAAGAAATATACCACATAGTATTAACCAGATAGCCCAGATAGGTAACATATACATTCCCCCTCTCTTAATATAAAATATATAAAAATATAATATAATTATACAATAATTTTTATTAAAAAACAATATAAAACAAAAAAACATTGAAAATAGTTAATTAAAAACATGCTGTGAACATAAAAAAGTTATATTAATTAGTACTTATTTTAGTATAATTCTTAAGTTTTGAGTTTTAAAAAAAGTAAAGTAAAAAGTATAAAAATATTGAAATTTTCATGATTTTTACATTAATGTTAAATGTTTGTTACAAACTTGACATATAATATTATATATGCTAAAATTAACTTGATTTTAAAGCATATGAAAATTCTAAAATTTGACAATATTTTAAAATTATGTTATAATAAAAAAGTAGCCAAAAAAGGAAGGTGTAAATTTTAATTATGGAAAAGAAAGGCGTTCTCAGTACGCTAAGATTTATTTTCTTTACTGTTTTTACAATGGCTTTAATTTTTAGTGCTGTACTTGTAACTATACTTAATACGTATAAACCAGCAGTAAAGGCCTATTTAAATGGAAAGTTTATTGGATATTTTTCTAGTGAACAACAATTTGATGAGGTATATAATGACTTAGTGACTGAAAAGCAAAGTATTGATCCAAATGTAAAGGTATATTTAGACTATGAACCTACATTTGAAACTAGTTACATTAGAGATAGTGTAATAGCAGATCAAAATGTATATACTAATTTAAGAGCTGAAATAAAGACTGAATATACAATATACAACGTTGCCGTTGATGGCGAAACCAAAATGACATTTAATACTCAAGACGAGGCAAATAAATATGCTGAAAGTTTAAAGAGTGAAGTGTCAAAGTTAAATACTGAAGTAAAAGTTGAAAAAGTCTCTGAACTTGGTGAAATGACATCAATTGAAAGAGCAGATAATATATTAAAAGAGATAGTAGATAGAAACAAACCGGTTGAAACTCCAAAAGCAACAGTAAAAGCTAATACTACAACAAGTAACGTAAAGACAGCTCAAACAATAGGAGCAACTTCTGTTGCTGCTACTGGAAGTGGTATATGGCCAACTGTTAATAGAAGAATTAATTGCCAGTATATGGGATATTCTGGACATACTGGAATAGATCTTGGAGGTGCAGTTGGAACAGCTATTTATGCATATAGAAGTGGTACAGTTACATTCGCAGGATGGGGATCAGGCTACGGATTACATGTAAAAGTAGACCATGGTAATGGTATGTCTACATTATATGCCCATTGTAGTGAATTATTAGTTTCTGCAGGTCAACAAGTTTCTGAAGGACAAATTATTGCAAAAATAGGTTTAACTGGATATACAACAGGCCCACATTTACATTTTGAAGTAAGACTTAATGGTGTACCTGTAAATCCATATCCATATATTGCAGGAAAATAAAAATAGATAAATAAATTGAATATATATTTTCAATTATTTATATAGCACCTATTTCTCGGAATTTACATTACCTCAAGTTTTTTCTGAGTTTTAGGCAAGGTAAAATCCAAAAGGAGGGTAAAAAATGACTAAAGAAAGAAAAGCTGAAATTTTATCAACATATGCAAGAGAAGCAAATGATACTGGTTCTGCTGAAGTACAAATTGCACTTTTAACAGAAAGAATCAATGAATTAACAGAACATCTAAAAGTACACAAGAAAGATGAACATTCTAGACGTGGACTGTTAATAATGGTTGGTAAAAGGAAAAGATTGTTAAAATATCTTGAAAGGAAAGATATTGAAAGATATAGAGCAATTATTTCTAAATTAAATATTCGTAAGTAATAAATAAAGGGCTATAGGTTATAACTTATAGCTCTTTGTGTCATACACGCTGATTGACATAATATCAAAAAAAGTGCTATAATATAATTAGGAAAAATTTATTTAATTACCTAATTAATATGGGTAAAATCCAATTAAGTAAATTTAATTTAAGAGTTACAAAAAATAAAAGACAAAAAATGGAGGAAACAATCATGAATAAACAAACAATATCAATAAATAAATCCGTAGTATACGGTATAGTTGCTGTATTTATCGCAGCTGGAATATTTGCAGCAGGAATGCTCACAGTAATTGGAATTCATTATCATAATAATGTTGTAGCAGAAAGTCAAGCATATGAGCAGACGCAAGCGGATAAAAAAGCTTCTCAGGAGGCTATTAATCATCTTCATGCTCAGAAACTAAATTCTGTAAGTACAAATGTACAGCGGGATTTAGATGCAGACTTATATGCAGTGCAAATATTTGCCACAAAGGCAATAGCTGCACAGTATCAGGAAGCTAAGATGTGTAACACATTAGGTAATCCTGATGTAAGGGCTAATCTTTATAACAAGTTTCAAGAAGCAGTTGATATTAAGACTCAAGAGTATCTTGATACTTATTCGTTAGCAACTGAAGCTGCGAGCAAAAAGTCATTAAAGTATACAATGGAACATACTACTATGAATCAAGCTCAGTCCGAAGTACATAAAATGCTTCTTAATGCTAATAAGTCTGAGCAACAATGGCAGTCATATAATTCTAAGACTTTGCTTAAAAAGGCTGAAGAATTAAAGACAGAAGTCGGAAATAAAATTTTAAGCAATGAAGTAATTTTCTAATTGCTTAAAATTGGGCAAATGTAACTCTTAATCCTTGGAGTTTGGGGTAAAATCCCCAGCTTCTTTTTTGTATAGTAAAACCAAACTAGAAATTCTAGTTTGGCTTAATTTTTTTATTCAACAGTAACCGATTTTGCTAGATTTTTAGGCTTATCTATATCGCAACCACGAAGTTTAGCTGTTTGATAAGCAATAAGTTGTAAAGGTAGTATAGTTACAAGTACTTGCAGTAATTCATTAACTTTAGGAAGAGTCAAAACAATATCAGCAAAATCGTTATGATCCTCAATATTTAAATCTTTATTAGTTATAAATATAACGAAGGCACCTCTTGCTTTAGTTTCTTTTATATTGCTTACAGTTTTTTCATATAAATCATCATCAGTAGCAATTGCAATTATTGGTGTATTGTTAGTAATTAATGAAATAGTTCCGTGCTTTAATTCACCAGCTGCATATGCTTCAGAGTGCATATATGAAATTTCTTTTAGTTTTAAAGAACCTTCTAAACATAAAGAGTAGTCAATTCCACGTCCTAAGAAAAATAAATGTTCATCATTTTGAATTTTTTTAGCGATATTTAAGTATTCGTCATATCTTTTTATTGTATCTTTCATTAGAGAAGAAATATTATCTATTTGAGATTCGATTTCTGCTTTAAAACTATCATTTAATATATTTTTTTGTCTCATCGTATCAAGTACAAGTAGTGCTAAAATAGCAACTTGACTTGTATACCCTTTAGTAGTAGCAACTGCAATCTCAGGACCAGCATAAGTATAAATTGTTTTATCTGCTTCACGTGCTATACTAGAGCCGAGTTGCATTTACTATAGCAAGAACTTTGGCACCATGTTCTTTTGCAATTCTAAGAGCAGCAAGACTATCTGCAGTTTCTCCTGATTGTGATATTATTATTACTAAAGTAGTAGGAGTAATTAGTTGCTTTTTATATCTGTATTCTGATGCAATTTCTACAGTTACAGGTATTGAAGCAAAGTTTTCAAATAAGTATTTCCCTACCATTCCAGCATGCATAGCACTTCCACAAGCTACTATATGTATTTCAGAGTAATTTGAAATATTAACACCTAAATAATCTTCGTTTGCAAAGTAACTTTTAAATAATTTTTCCACAACTTCTGGTTGTTCATTTATTTCTTTTAGCATATAATGCTCATATCCATTTTTTTTATATTCTGTAGCGTTCCAATCTGCTATCTTTATTTCTTTTTCAATTGGCTCTAAATTTTCATTAAATATTTGAACATCATTTGAAGTTATTTTAGCATATTCACCATATTCAAGTAAAATGTATTTATTTGTAAATTCCAGAATTGCTGAAACATCAGAGGCTGAAAAGTTTCCGTCATCATTAAGTCCTACAATTAGTGGACTATCTTTTCTTGTAGCATAAATTGTATTAGGTTCATCATCAAATATAATAGAGAAAGCATAAGAGCCTCTAAATTCATTACAAGCTGTTTTTAATATATGTAATTTGTTTTTATCATTTGATTTTTGATATATATAGTTTATATATGCACATGCTACTTCAGTATCTGTGCTTGATTTAAAAGTTACTTCTTTATTTTTTAAAAAATTTTTTAACTCTATATAATTCTCGATAATACCGTTATGGACTAATGTTACACTTCCAACTTTATGAGGATGAGCGTTTGTTTCGCTTGGTTCACCATGAGTAGCCCACCTAGTATGAGCAATAGCTGTTGAACTTTGAATTTCTACTTTGTTTAATTTCTCTTCTAAGTTAGAGATTTTTCCTTTTGATTTATATAATTTTATTGTGTTATTTTCGCATGTAGCTATACCAGCAGAGTCATACCCTCTATATTCAAGATTTTTTAGCCCTGCAATTGCTATATCTTTTGCATTTTGCTTTTTTGAGCAATATCCAATTATTCCACACATAATAAACCTCCATATATATTATTTTCAAAGTTATATAATTTATAACGAAATTTTTTTAGACTACATATTTTTTGTAGTAATTTTAGATTTTACTTTTGTAATATGTATAACGATACTAAAAATACCGTGATAGCATCCGCTTAAAAATTCGACAACTATCATCCTCGTTAGTCTTTTTTAACCTTAGCGCTATTATATGTATTATTTAATTTCACCACCTTAATAATACAAAAATTTATTTTATTTTAATATATAATATTTTTTTTGTCAAACTTTGTGAATAAATAAGCTGGTATAAATTTTTGTAAGGAGAACTTTTTACTTAAATTGTAAATTTATTGTTTTTTTCATAAATCTCTTACAATAAAAGATAAATCTTTTTAGTTAAACTCTACATTTGTATTATATTGTAGTTGCATATTTTATAATTTAAATATATAATAAATTTAAGAAAAAATAGTAAGTGAGAGTGAAAAAATGAATATGAAAAATACGATTGATAAAATAAAATTTTTTAATGAATTTCATTTTGAAAACAATGCACCAGGAATTGGATTACAGCTGTATAAAGGTAGTGAATATTTAGGAACTTATATGTCTTATGAAGATTGTATATGTGATCTTGCATTTCGTCATTGTGTTTTTGATTTACAAACAATTAAGGAAGTTTTTAATTGTTATGGAAAAAACGTAGAAGAACCATATCGATACAGAGGAGTATGTACAGAAATGTTTTGGCCTACAGAAAGAATTAGTTCGTATATTTGTTATAGTAATTCTATGCAAGAACTTCTTTTAAAAATGGAACAGCATGAGCAAAGAGCAATTTTAAAACCAGAGCATTTTGAATTTGGTGTAAAAGGAACAGGAATTCATTTATATGACAAGGAAAAAAATCAATACCTTTTCTGGATTGGAGGTAATAATTATAACAATATTGCAGATATTATTTCTCAAGCGCATAAAGAGAATAAGCTGATTCCATCAGAACTGATTCAAGAAATTGAAGAATTAAATAATGATGAAACAATAGATGTTTTCATTTCGCATAAAAGCAATGATTTTCTAAAATCTAAAAAAATATATGATAATTTGATTAGTACTGGATTTTCATGTTTTTTATCAGAGATTTCTCTTCCTGCATTGTCTAATACAGATTATTCTTTTGAAATAGACAATGCACTAGAAAAAGCTAAAAATATTGTTGTTGTAGCAACATCTAAAGAAGTAGTATTATCTGGTTGGGTTAAGTATGAATGGTCCACATTTGCAAATGAAAAACGCTCAAATAGAAAAACAGGAAATATTATAACTGTTATAGATGATTTAATGAATATTGCTGATTTACCTTTATTATTAAGACAATATGAAGTAATAAATTTCAAAGAATTAGAAATATTATCAAAATTCCTTGAAAAATAGTTAAAGAAATCTGATTCAATAATGAAAATTGCGTATATTTATTTTGCAGTTAAATATCTCGATGGCTATTTTGGTATCTGTACAACCTGATGGTATCCTTTGAATATTGTTTTTTAGAAAAATATTCTATTAAATTGATATCTTTTATTCAAAGTTTTCTATTAAAACTTTATACTAACGAATAATAAATAAAAGTTACAAATTATTAAATATGTGATATAATAGAAGAAAAAAAGGAGGAAATAATGAAAGTAGATGTATTTATTAGCCATCATACTAAGTCTTCACTCAAAATAACAGAAGCAATTTGTAATAATTTAGAAAGTAAAAATATACGCTGTTGGTATGCTCCAAGAAATACAGTAGGTGCTTATGCTAAAAGTATTGTTGAAGCTATAAATAATTGTAAGATATTTCTGTTAATATTAAATAAAGAAGCTTCATATTCAGAAGATGTACTAAATGAAATTAATTTAGCAGTTGAAAGAGTAAGGGCTTCAGAAAATATATCAATAATTCCTTTTCATATTTCAAATGAGGATATAAGTCAAGATGCTAAATATTATATAGGTAGAATGCATTGGATTGATGCTATAACACCTCCTTTGGAAAAAAGGATTGAAGAATTAAGTCAAAGAATTAGTTATTTATTAAATTTAAATGATGAAATTACAGAGGAAAAAAATGTATCTAAAAAAATGTTAAAAGGAAATAAATACTTAGTTAATCCAAATTTTATTGCAAGAGATGCTGAAATGAAACAGATAGAAGATAATTTGCAGACGTATGGTAGAGTGGTTTTAAATGGAATGGGAGGAATAGGTAAGAGTGAGATAGCTAAACAGTATGCTAATTTAAATAAAGATAAATATAAAACAATAATATTTGCTATCTATGATGGTAGTATTAAGAATATGATATTAAATGAAGATTATTTTTATATAGAAGATTTTTATAGAAAAATAGATGAAAATGGAAATAAAGAGAATGACGATATTTTCTTTGAAAGAAAGTTAAAAGAAATATTTAAGATTACTAATGATGAGACCTTAATTATTGTAGATAATTTTGATACTGAAAAAGATGAAAATTTAGAAAAATTACTAGAAGGAAATTATCATATAATTTTTACTAGTAGAAATGATTTAAAAAAATATAAATTATCTATAGTAAATATAAAAGAGTTATCTGAAAGTAATAAATTATTAGAATTATTTAAGGAAAACTACTATCTTAATTTATCTAAAGAGGATGAGAGTATTGTATTAGAAATAATATCTAAAGTAAATGGACATACGTTAGCTATTTTACTTATTGCAAGTATCATGCAAGACCTAAGAATAAAACCTGAAATAATGCTTGATAACTTGAATAATTTGGGTATTAATCCTGGTTTAAAAGGTGAGGTTAGTTATAATTTTAAGGAGTTTGAGTCTATTTATCAGTGCATTTCAAAGGTATTTGATATGTCGAGTTTAAGTAAGGAAGAAAAATATATTTTATCTATGTTATATGTTTTTCCAATATCTGGCTGTGATTTTGAATTCTTTATGAAACTTTGTGATATACATTCGGCTCAAATTATAAATGGTCTAATAAAAAAGAGTTTTATTAGTTATAACTATATAACAGATGTTATATCACTTCACCCCGTTATAGCAAGTGTAGTAAAAAATGAATTTAATGTAAGTGACAAGAATTATAAAGTATTATTTAATAATATAGCTAAAGAATATTCTTGGTATTTATCACTTAAGGAAAAAGAAAAATATGTTGATATTATAAAATCGATATATCAAAAGTTCCCCAATATTGATAAAGATAATTTAGAATACTTTTTAAAATTTAGTTTCTTCTTACGTGATGTATGCGATTTTGAGATAGCGGAAAAAATATTTTTTGAAATATTAAAAATAGCAGAAAAAATAAATGAATATCCTAATTTAGGATATTTGTATCATCAAATAGCTTATCTTTATCATAAGAAGAATGATTACAATGAAGCGAAAGTGTATTATACTAAAATGATTAATTATGCTGAAGAGAATGAGGATTATAGATTATTATGTGATGGATATAAGTCTTTGTTTTCGATTTTTCTGGCTGAAAAAGATATCACTGTGGCCAAAAAATATTTAGATGATGCATATAGAATATTTAATGATCAAGGGCTACAAAAGGATAGAATTTTAGATGGCTCTTTTTGTCTTGATTTTGCTAAAGCTTACTATGAGCTAGAAGAATATAATACTGCTTTAGATTTTGCAAATAAGGCTTATGAAATTTTATCAGAAAATCATATGATAAAAAACAATGATATAGCTAGTGTATCAAGAGTGCTTGGTCAAATATATCTAAAGTTAGAAGATTATGAAAAAGCAATTTTAGCTTTAAATGAGGCTGTTGATATCAGAGAAGAATACTTTGTATCATTTGATGCTAATTTGTTGAAATATAAAGAGCTATTAGCTGATGCATATGTGATAGTTGGAAAGAATAAAGAGGCATATACAATTTATAAAGAAATACTGAACATTCTGGAGACTAAATATTATAATACTCAAGAGTGGTGTAAATTATTATCAGAAAAAATTGAGAATATAGTTTAAATTTTGTTAAAAAGTAAATGGTTAGATATATTATTTGATCATTTACTTTTTTAGTTTTGTAATTAATAGTTTATAATTATTTTTGTCGAAAAAATATTTACAAACTATTTTTTTATGATATAACCTAAGTTTGACATTTTTTTAGATAAAAAAGGGCCTTAAAGCTAGTAATAACAATAGCTTTAGGGCTTGACT
>CALXJF010000011.1 GCA_944388575.1 uncultured Clostridia bacterium | reverse complement strand
TATTTAAAAAATGTAAATTCTTATATACAGATGATTTATATGAAAAAGATATTCTTAAATTAGAGAAAATGATAGATTATCAGTATTTTAATAATTAACCTTCGGCTAACTGAAGGTTTTTTCATACATTAGGAAAGTAATACTCAAATATTAAGAAATAATGAATTTTTATGCAAACACAATTAAGCTATTTCAAAAAATGTTTTTGAAGATAATTTTGTCAAATTTTGCGATAAAAAGTTATAAATATATTAAAGAAGTACCTTAAACATACGTTCTAAAATGATATAATGTTTTTATAGAAAAGAGGTGATAAAAATAAAACTAAGTTTTAAATATAAAATAGAAAAAACAAATTATGAAAATATTGCTATTTAATATGGCATGTAACAAAAGTAAGTAATATATTATTATATGATATAAAAAATATTAGTCCAAATCAAGAAATTGCGATGGATAATGGACTAGAACAACGTCCTTTAAAGAAAAATGTGGCCTAAATATTTTAGATGGAAACTTAAATATAATTCTTTAAAAAGTCACACTAGCTTTTGCTAGTGTGATAGAGTGAATTTTTAATTCACTTTTGTTCTAGTACAATAAACAATATAATTATTATTTTAAAAACATTATATCTAATAGCTTCTATTAAATTTCATTATATTTTAGTTTGTATTTCATCTTTTTTATATAAAAAATATCTAGGAAAAGCTAACCTAGATATTTTTATAGCTAAAAAAGTTCATCAATTTATTACTAATCTTTAGCTACTATTAATGTGTTTATCTTTTTTTAAAGAAAGGAATTATGTTTCTTTGGTATATTTTTTCGGTACTGTCCTTGAACAAGTACCCCGCTATTTAGAAATATAATACAAGATATTATATCGCCTTTATACCAGAGTGAGACACCGGCAAGCACCGCACGGAAACCATTGTTGTTGTTCGCATTGCCATTACTGTTGTTGAACGCGAAAGCACCAGCATTAGAACCATTGTTGTAATTGCCACCACGATTCATGAACGGATTGGACGTGAATTTTACAACATAATCCCTGCATAATAATTATATATCAAAAGTTACAATATAACAATGTTTTTTTACCGTTCGACAAAAATAGACAAAGTGTACGCGATAAAAATCGCATACACTTTGCCTTCATATTATATGAGTAATATTTAATCTACATTCTTTGTTTTATTTAAATTTTTAGTCTCTTAAAAAAGTGTTTTAGTGTAAAAGAGCCACTTTTTTAAAGTGAGACACCGGCAAGCACCGCACGGAAACCATCGTTGCAGTACGCAACGCCATCACTGTAGCGGAACGCGAAAGCACCAGCACCAGAACCATAGTCGCAATGGCCACCACGAGACACGAACGGATTGGACGTGTTAGAAAAATATGAATAATCACCATACCAACTACTATTTGATGTATTTCCAGCACTTGATGTTTCCCATATTGCTTCTCCTATTCTTACTTTATTTAATGCATCATTGTAATTATTTGTATTTGTATCTCCGTGAATCACTCTTTTTATATATTGCTATATATTTAGTTGCCTCTTTATCTACATTTCCGTCATTATTTAAATCTGTCATAGACTTTCCATATGTTTTTAAATTTCCATTATCATTATTTAGATATCCTGCTGTTCTTTCCCATACTCCTCCACTCATATCATATACTCCATATAAGTTTCCTGTTGTTGATGCTAACTGACCATTTGATGTTTCATATGTATTATTTGTTCCATTACTATATCCGGTTACTGCGTATATCGTACTTGGATTATTATTTAAATTTTTATTATTTATTGTTATTTCTACTCCATTTCTTCCATATTTACTTTGTGTAAGATACGCTACTGCTCCCCACTCACTATTTTTCATTAAATGGGCTTCACTTCCACTTGTTAATCCATATGGATTTCCACTTTCTCCTAATGCTCTACATATTGCATAACTATCTCCCATATTTATATAGTTATATGAATATGCATTTGGTAAAAACACTGGATATTTTATTTTTGTTGTCCCAGATGTTATACTTCCATATATATTACTTCCTGCACATGTTCCTGTATATGTTAAATTGCTCTCTTTTGCCTCTACCGATGTAATACTTCCTACTCCTGCATACCCTGCTTCATATTTTGATACCCATATTCCTGGCAGCTCTTTATCCCAGCCTCCATTTTGATAATTTGTTCCACTTTCATCTGTAAATGCTGGATGTACTACATATCCTTCTGGTATTTCCTTTTCTACTCCATTTTCATCTATATATTTATTACTTGTTCCCTTTAAAAATATTACGTCTATTTCACTTGCTGTATTTGTTCCAGGGTTTGTTATTTTATATGCATATCTTGGTATCCATACCCATTGACTTCCATCTTCTGTTCTTGCATTTGCCCATCTACTACTCTTTCCATCTGTTCCATAACTTCCTTGATCTGTATATGCATACCAATTTATATCTGTACTTTGTGTATCTATTGCTGTTCCATTCTCACTAAATTTTATTGGTGTCATCCCTGTTAATATTACTGGTGCATTTGCTGCTGCCATATTCGAACCATCTTCTTGTATTTGTATTCCTAATTCACTTGCCCATTCTTTTTCCTTCTCGCTTACTGCATCTCCTAGTAATACTACTTCTCCTCTTATTATTTTTACCTTATCTTTGTAGTTACTTGTACTTGGAAATTCTTTTACCATAGATTCTCCAAAAAAATCTAAATTCCCGTAGCCTTCACCCTTATTATCTGCATACTCTGATAATGCATACATATTAACATCTTCTTGCATTGTTTTTAAATCATTTTGAAATGTTGCTTTATTTGCATTTTCTATTGGATTATTATTTGATATTGTTAATATTACTGCTACTGCTAATATTACTATTACTATTATTGTTATTACTAGCACAATCAAACTTATTCCGCTTTTTTCTTTTGCTGATTTCATATATAACCTCCTAAATATCAAAATATATGTTTAAATCTCCATTTTTTTACGAATAATATTTATAAAAAAATACAGATACAACATATATAATAGATATATCATCATAATTATATCATTTATTTTGTGTTGTGTAAATATTTATACAACATTTTTGTTGTTTTTTTACATTTTTTACAACATTAATGTTGTGTTAATTGACTTGATTTATTGATATAATAAAAGAGGTGGTTTTGGTGAAATCTATAGAATCAGAATTAAAAATATTTGGAAACAATGTAAAGGAATATAGAATATTAAAAGGATTAACACAAGAACAATTAGCAGAAAGTATCTCTGTATCATCTGTCCAAATAGGCAGAATTGAAACAGGGAAAAATGCTTGTACTATTCAAACCTTATTAAAATTATGTAGAATATTAAATATAACCCCAAATGATTTATTTAAAGATATACAAGAATTACCTATATCATCAGACAACTCCGTTTATATTAATAATTTTATTAGTACTCACCAATTTGATAATGAAGAAACTAAGGAATTTTTTAAATCGATTTTGTCGAAATTTGCTATATATTTATATTTTTTAAGACTTTATTACTAAAAATAATAAAGTTTTTTTTATTGTAAACAAAATAATAGGCTCGTACATACAATACTATAAGAAAGGGGGTACTCATGGACTATTATAATACAAATGTTAATTACATATCAGCTACAAATTCTCGTGATAACTACAATTATATAGAGAATATTAAAAATGATGATTTTGCTTTATATCCAGATTATGATAATAGTCAAACTAATAGAGATTCAGCTTTAGACGAAGCTATAATGGAAATTAAAAGATCAATTACTGGTGAAAAAGATGATGAAATATTCTATTCCATATTATTATCTCAAGCGACTTCTGAAAATGATAAAAGGATTATACAAAGTATTATTAATGATGAAAAAAAACATAATAAAATGTTGAAACAATTATATGAAGAATTAACTAAAACCACTCCTCCAACAAGCACAATGTCTAGAACAAATAATTCTAGTACAGAATATTTAAAAAATCTAGAAAAAGCACTATTTGGAGAGCTTGAAGCTGTTGAAAAATATAGAAGAATTATGGCAGTAATGCCTGATAAAATAAAATATTCTATGCTAATGGAAATTTTAACTGATGAAATCAAACACGCTATAAAATATAACCTTTTAATAACTAAAAATATAAAATAAAAATTACACCCCCAAATGTTATCCAAAAATGTTTAACATTTGGAGGTGTTTCAAATTAAAATTGTTTATATTTTTAAAATCTATCAATTATCTTTTTTAATACTGAATCTTCAATAGAAAATTTGTAATTTTCTAAATTTTGCCTCTTTATACTAACACCACTGTTTATTAATTCTTCTTCTGGTACTTTTAAAGATATTTTACAAACATTTAATTTCCCTGTTTCATCTATAATATTAATATTAAAATTAACATCTATCTGTAGGTCAGATAACTTTATATCTAATAACTTTAACATAGAACCATCAAAAGTAACTGAATTAGTTCCATCTGGTAATTTTACATCCTTAAGAAAATCCACATTATCCACATTAAAATTTATTAAAATCTGTCCTTCTTTTTCTTCTGGATAAATCGTAACTTTTTCAGAATCTAGTGGTATTAATTCATCTTCTTCGCCATTTTGATATAATATAACTTCTCCTTTATTAATAGGGTTAGATATTGAAATATTATCTATATATATATCACTTATGCCTATTTGCTTTGCTACAAGAAAAGAAAAGTTATTTCTTTGAGATAAATTTAATGTCATACTTTCAAAACCGTTATTAGTTTGTTCCTGTGACGTAATCTCCTCAACGTCTAAAGACGATCTTATAACAAAGTCATTAACTCTAAAATTTCCTTGGTTAACACTTCCCTTAGTATTAAGTAAAATATTACTTAATAAATAAATTAAAAGTAACGATATAACAATTATAATTATTATAGACATTGCTTTACTTTTTTTCATATACATCCTCCAGCCTATTGATATTATACTACATCACTCATAAAAATACAACTTAAAAAATATATTTTAATAAGATTTAAAATATGTATTAAAACTTTTATTCCACATACATATTATGCAAGGGATGTGATTTTTTTGGGGAATTTTTTTAATAATATACCAAATAATTTTTTAAATAATTGTAACTTGGGAGATTTAGATATAAATAAAATTTTAGTAATTATTCTATTATTAACTGATCAATTAAATATTGAGGCCATACATGTATACAAAAATAACTTTGTTATATCCCTTGGTACCTTTGAAGAAGATTAGCTTTTTTTATATAAACAAGTGTATTACTAATAAAAAAACTACTGAATAATTAACTTTCAGTAGTTTTATTTTTTTTAATGCTTAGATGCATTTCCAAATAATTCATCAAATTTTTTTTCCAATTCACTTTGTAAATCAAAATTCTGCTGATTTTCTTCTCTATTTGATACAACTTTTTTATTAGTATCATCTTGTTTATTTTCTATTGTTGTTATATTTTCTATTTCAGGATCTTTCATAGATTGCATACGTTCTTTTGCCATTCTTTCTCTTTTAGCTATATGTGCCTTTACATCCATTATTTTTATTGGTACGTCATCCGTTTTTGGCATTGTAGATAAATCTTTAATTTCATATTGTTTAGCTACATCTCTCATTGGATGATATTTAAAATACCATGCTTTTTTAGCCTTTATCGGCTTTAAGGTTCTCACTAATATTATTTCTTCATTAGGATCTAATCTAGTAAGTTCATCTACTGTCATTAAGTCTCTTCCTTGTCTTTGTTCACTTATAGAAACTCCCTGTTTTGAAAATTCATCTTTATCTTTACTTACAGATCTATTTTTTACTTTTATGGTTGTTTGACCCATACTCTTTTGAAAATATTCACAAGTTTTTAGTGATGAACTACCTAAGAACACTTTTGTATCACAGTTACCAATTATATTTTCATAATTATCTTTATATAAAGCTTCTAGTTGATCCAAACTTTGTACAACAATAGAAATACTAATACCTAAACTTCTTGTTGTACTTAATTTCTTGTTAAAATCAGGTATTTGTCCAATATTTGCAAACTCGTCAAGCAAAAAATATACTTGATGATTTAAGGTACCTCCATTATTATCAGCTTGTGCATATAACTTTTGTAACATTTGGCTAAAGAAAATAGTAGATATAAAATCATATGTACTATCAGCAGCAGACGTTATAACAAAGATTGCTGTCTTTTTATTTCCTAATTCATCAAAATCAAAATTATTAGAAGTTGTTATTCTTTGCATTGATGGTGTATCAAAAGTTTCTACTTTTGATATTGTAGAAATTATAATACTTTGCATCGTCTTATCAGCTGCTGTTTTAAAGTTTTCATATTGAACTCTACCGGGATGCTCTGGTTTTAATTCATCTATAAATAATTTGTCAAATAAAGAATCATCACTTCCACCAGCTCTTATGATATTTAAACAACTAGATAGATTTTGTTCTTCAACTGGAAGTACAGATATAACATAATATATACATGCTTTTAATAACATTTTAGCAGTATTGTCCCAAAACGGATCATTGGTTGGTTGTCCTTTAGTTGCTCCAACAACAATTGTATGAGCAATAATATCAACACTGGTATGATCTATAATATGAGCCAAAGGATTATACCTATCACTATAATCTGGATTAACTAAATTTAAAACTCTAACATTATAACCATTAGCTTTTAAAAAACCAGATGTTTCTCTATATAATTCTCCTTTAGGATCTGTTATTACATAAGATCCAAGTAACTGTAAAATGTTTGGTTTAATATAACAAGCAGATTTACCAGCACCAGATCCGTCCAACTACTAATATATTTTTGTTTATTAATACTTTTCTTAAATCTGTACCCAAATAATGATCTTTGCTTAAAATAAAGCCCTCTTTTTTATTTAACACTTCTCGTCCATCAGAAAGTTTATCAAATTCTTCACCGTGTTTACTCCATTGACTTGAACCACTCTCTTTTCCGTCATATTCAGATGTTGGAGCAAATTTTATTTTCCATATTATAAACATTATAAAGAATACCATTAATGTCCAAAAAGACCAATTTAAAAATGTTCCAAATTCTAGAAAAATACCAACAAAAAATTTAAATGTAATTATATTATTTAAAAAACTAGAAAATACTGTTTTTAAAGAAATATATAAATTTGCATCTTCTGGTATTTCATGTATACCTGCACAAATAGCACCTACTACTATTATATCAAATAAAAGGAAAGCGATTATAAAAGGCATCGCTTCTCTTTTTAGTTTATTAGCTTTAATTTTCATATGTTCTTCCTCTCATATATCAACATATAATCAATTTATACAATTAAATCATCTTCACCTTGTAATTTATTATTAGACACCACATTTTTTTCCATATCAAACGATTTGTTAATATTATCCTTATTAACATCACCATTCTCTAAAATATTTCCTTCAAAAATTTTAACAGTCTTACTATCTCCAAAATTTAATCCCTTTTGATCCAACTTAAGAACCGTTATTCCTATATGTGCACTCATATAAATAATTCCTCCTTTTATTACTTTAATTACTACATTTAATACTACATTTTTTTCTACATCTTATAAATTTAATCAAATCTAAGCTCTAAAACTATGTATGGCTTATTTGGTAAAAGTTTACATCTACCTTTAATTCCACCAGTCACTTCATCAGTATATAAAACTGGCTTTATTTCCTCTCCTGTTTGAGTATCTATAATTGAAAAATGTCTTTTCATATTTGGAGTATACTCTATCTCCTTATACTCAACTCCTTCTTGATTAAATATTGTTCCATAACTAAGTGGTACATTCGTTTCTGTAGCCATAAATCCTTTTGAAGTTAATTCACCAGTACTTAGTATTGCCTTGTTATTAGTTAAAGTAAGCAGTACTATTAATTGGTTTTCATCTCCATTTTTTATAACATTAAAAACCTTTTTAATTTTACCATCTTCCTGAGTATCAATACATTCAATTTTCTGCAAAGATAAAAATGCATTTCCTTTTTTGTATTCTTCTTTATTTTTCTCAACTAGGAATGCTATTGTATTCATTCCAGGCATATCAATAATTTCAAATTTATTCATTTGTATTATAGGTTCCATAAATTATACCTCTTTCTTAAAATTTAAAACCATATAATAATATTATACAATATTATTATGTAAAATGCAATAGGGGATTGCATTTTTATCAATTAAATTTATTTAACTTGCAGCCTTATTTGTTCCAACTCTTACAACTTGTTGTTGTGCATTATATGTATCTCTAGATAAAGTTTTAGTATCTACGTACTGTCCATTTTGAGTTCTCGTCAAATATCCCTCTGATACATATCCATTAACCCCTTTTACATCAATAATTTGGGTGCCATCAGCTAAATTATTATCATATATATATTTAGTAGTAAAAGGAATTGTACTTATAACCTTACTAGATAAAGTTATGTCGTATTCATCACTCTCTTTTGTACCATATATACTAATATTTAAATTACCTCCATTACTATATGATGTTACTATTTTAATAGGATAATTCCTTGTATTTTTAAATTTAAAATCTAACACAGGAGAATATACTGTTGCATCTAAACTTGGTTGTACATATCCAACAGGAAGTCCGATGTTGGTGTCTTTCTACAATTTCTAGATTAGCCATCAAAACAGCATCATATAACGTCGAAGTAGTTTGACAGATACCTCCCCCTAATTCATTAACAACTGTTCCACCTTTAAAGGTTGCAGCTGCCATATAGCCTTTAGCAACTGTAGTATCTCCTATTGCATCATTATACGAAAAAGTCTCTCCGGGCATTACTATTTTTCCATTTAAATAATTTAAAGCAATTTCAAGATTATTAGCTCTTGCAGTTTGTGAGGCATCAAAATAAGTAGTTTTTCCAGAAAGTTTATCATTATAATACTTACTTGTAATATCAGTTAATTTAACATTTGGTTCAGTAACTTTTAGAGGGAATTCAATAACCTTTCCTTCTTGTTTATTTTCTGAACTATTTAATACTTGTTTTAACTCTGAGACGTCAAAATCTAGTCCTACCACTTCTGCTACAAATTTTATTGGCTTAGAACTTTCATCTACATAAGCATCTTTAGCCTCTCTTTTTACCTCTCTATATACTTTATCTACATCTAATTCATTCGGTTTTCTTTCCTGAATATTTAATACTAACTTTTGATTATCTATATCTTTAAAAGTATTTAATAAATTCTCTTTTTCTTCATTATAGTTCATAGAATTGCCAGTCTTACCTCTTGTTATTACCAATTTATTATTTACTTCATCTACACTATAAGAATCATCTACAGCTCTATCTTTTATAGTAAGATCTATATTTTTTAACACATTATCTAATTTAGTCTCGTCATAAGTATAACTAACTTCTATACTCACTGGTTTAGCAAGAGCCATTAGTATTTTAAAATTATTTATAAACATATTATCTACTCTTCCAAAACCGACTGTATCTGTTAAAGTTTTAGCAACATCTAACTTTAAATCCAACTCTTCAGCAGTTACGACTAAAATTTCATTTGTATCTTGATAAACAGATATTTTTTTATTCTTTATCTCATTATTTACTACATTTAAAATCTCTTCTATTTGCTCTTTTGTCATTCCACTTACATCTTGACCAAATAAATAAACATTTTTATACACTTTATCATTTAATTTATTTATACAAACAATCACTCCAAATAAAATAAATATCGCAAAAATAACAGCTAACGTCCAAATTACTATTAAACGAATTTTCCTATTTCTTTTTTCTTGAGGTGTCTCAAATTTTGTTACAGAATCTTCAAAAGCTCCTAATCTTTTTTCAGGTTTAGATTTTTTTTCTACAACTAAATCTTTAGCATCTTTATTTATCATTTCTTTTTCTTTTATTTCTTTTATATTCTCATCATGTGTTGCTTTTTCATTTAAATTCTCTTCCTTAGACATATTGTCCTCCATAATAATGTAATAGATTTTTTATTCTTCTAATTTACTTTCTTTTTCATTTTCATCAGTTTCTTCTTCATTATTAACATTATTAACATTATCATCTACAACTTTTTCTTCTGCATTAGGTACGTCATCTTTTTCTTCTGCTTTTCTAATCAATATTATAGGCGTTAATGTTTTTGCTTGACCAGCTGGATTATCTTTAATCAACGCCTTTAAAGTTTCTTCACTCAAAGTAATACTATCCGATGCACCAAGTATTTCAACATTAAAATCGTTTGCATCTACTATCATTGCTTTTATTCCAAGTTTTTCATATATTTCATTGCAAACTCCTGTCGAATTTTCTGGAATTCTAATACCAAAATCAGCATAATCTTCAAATACTTCACCATAAAATCCATCAAGCCCACTTATTTCTGGTCCAACAATTTCATAAAAGATACCTCTTTTTCCAAATAATTTTCCAAACCCTCCAGCTATAGCAGCCCATATTACTTTAAGTCTTCCACATATGTTTATAGCAAATTGCATTTTATACGGATTATCTACTCCAACTCCTGCATCACTTCTCATTGCAAATTTTGATAAGAACTTGGCTAAAAGACTAACTTTCATATCTTTTTTATATACAACTCTTTCTTGGCAAAGTCCAATAATTTTCTCACTAATAGATATTATATCTCCTTCTTCATAAATAGGTTTTACATATTTTTCCATTATATCGATATAACTTTCACCTATCTTTACATAATGTGTTTCTATTGCATGACGTAGATATTTTACTCCATCTACCTCTATCTCTATCTTTTTACCTTCATTCGCTTTAAATTCCATAATTTCACGCTTCTTTCCTGACTTTCAATACATAAAAAGTATATTACAAAAATATTCAGTTGTCAATAAAAAAATAATAATGTTTATTATAAAAAAATTATAACAGTATTTTGAAAATTGACATAATGTTAGGATTGTGTTATAATTTTTTACAATTATAATAAAAAAACAAACATAATTGGAGGTTTTGTTATGAACGAGAAACTATATTTAAAAGATGTAAAGGAAAAGCTACAAATTATAGAACAAATTGACGACCAACGTATATTAACAGAAATAGCAATAAATGATGATGACATGCAGGTTCAAGATGAAGCAGTAGAAAAAATAGATGATGAACATCTTCTATACAAAATTATAACAAGCAATGATAAGTTATGGGATCCTGTCCTTATTACTGCTATAAGAAAAATAACTAATGAGGATTATTTAGTAAATATAGCACGTAAATACAGAGGTGATAATATTGCAAAAATTGCCATACAACAAATACAAGACCCTATAAAACTATGTGAGTTTACTTCTTTTGAGACGGGTGGTTGTACTTTTTCAGACGTTGTTAAAAGAATTGTACAAAGTCAAAATCCACTTGCTATACAAAAACTAAAAGATAATATACAAGAAGTATATACATATATGTATTTAAAAGATCATAATCTAATCTAGCTAAAAGCTGGTATAAATTCGTTTGAATTTATACCAGCTTTTATATAAAATCAAAAGCATTCTATAAGCCGGATTCTGTTTTAAATAGTCATTTATCTAGGATATATATCACTATATACCTCAAGCCACCAACCACGAAAGATGACGGGCCGTCTTAACCTTTCTTTTTATGGTGTTGCACCAGGTGGGGTTTACACCACACTTATGTCTCCATAAGTGTTCGTGAGCTCTTACCTCACGTTTTCACCCTTACCACAAAAGTGGCGGTTATTTTCTGTTGCACTTTCCTTAGGATCACTCCCACTAGACGTTATCTAGCACCCTTGCCCTACGGTGTCCGGACTTTCCTCTTGCAATAAATGCAAGCGACTATTTCTAATACTCTATTATCAATTATACCATTTATATCTTTAAATGTAAAGTTTATTATGTAACTTTTGTTTTATATATATTGACTCTAAACATATTTTTAAATCATAATATCTTCACTTCCGTTTTTAGACTTTTCTTGTATATTCGAATCACCTAAAAATGGTTCATCTACAATCAATTTCAAATATTTTATTTCTATATCTTGTAGTTTTAATATCTTATCATAAGCCAATTGTTTTTGCAAAATTTGTTCTTCTGATAGTTCTATATTACTTGTTCCTAATTTATATAATTTGTGTTCATTATTTTGTACATATTTAGTAAGACTTTCTTTTAAGTTATTTGATGCTTCTTTATAATTTTGATATATTTGTTCTTGTTTTTCTTTATCTTCTCTTTGCTTTATAGAAGCAAAAAACTCATTATCATAATATGCATATTTTTTTAAATCAGTATATCGATTAATATTCATACTATTAGCAAGTAATTCATTAAGTTTTTCTACATCTTCTACAGAATCATAAGATTCTAAATAGGAATTTTGTATAACGGCATCTCTTCCTATAATTTTCTCTATTTGCTGAAAAATATATGTTTCATCTTGATGTGCAAAACTAAAGTTTGTAATATTATATTTTTTACATACTTCTCTTGTCAAACTTTCTGTAGCACCTTCAAATATTCCGCCACCAAATCCTATAGAATGCATTAATTCATGTGGCATAAATCTTAAAAAGAACTCTCTTTCTTTCATATTTGTAAGTTTAGCATACACGCAAATATCTTTAAGACTCACATCATTTTCAAGTTCCTCATCAGCTAAAATCAAACAATTTTGTCCCTTTTCACCAATATAATTTACATCATCTAAATTACAATATATTCCCCATTCATCATATCTAATTCTTCCATTTTTATCTTGAACAAAAGCTATAGGAAAAATTTCATCATTATAAAGACTTTTTAAAAATCTATTAGCATTACTTGGGAATGCAATCTCACCTTTATATCCATGCGCATCTAATTCGTCGCTCTCATAAATTTTTATTTTTGTATCTAATACTTCTTTTTCTTTTTCAGTATTAAAATATTCTGAAAACTCAGCTAAATATATGGATAAAACTTTTTTCATTTCCATATCCATAATCTTATCTATAGGAGAATTAAAAGAATATTTCCCATTATCGCATTTTATAGTTTCTATATCTTTTTTAAAAATAATATTTACCAAACTATTTATTTGATTATTCTTCTTTATTATTTTTTTTATTATTTTTTCCATAATACTTCCTCTAAAAAAGAAAGCAATTACAATATTATCTTTGAATTGCCTCCTCCTTAAATTATTTATTTTCTTCTAAAGTTTTATTTTCTACTTCATCTTCTGAAATTATTTTTGCTATATTTATAACTTTTCCTCCATCAGATGTTCTCATTAATGTTACCCCTTGAGTATTTCTACCAAGTACTGATATATCTTTTACATTAATTCTTATAATAACACCTGTATCAGTTATAAGCATAATATCATCATCATCATTGACAATCTTAATTCCTATTATATGTCCAGTTTTTGCTGTAGTTTTATACGTAAGAATTCCTTTTCCAGCTCTTGCTTGTTGTCTATACTCTTCAACTTCAGTTCTCTTGCCAAATCCATTTTCTGTAATAGCTAATATATAATCTTTTTCATTCTCTATAGGTTCCATTCCAATAACCTTATCATCTTTTCCAAGATTAATACCTTTAACTCCTTGAGATGTTCTTCCAACTGCTCTAACTTCATCTTCTCCAAATCTAATAGAAAGTCCCTTTGCAGTTACCATTACTATACTACTATTACCATCTGTTAATCTTACATCAATTAATTCATCTTCATCTTTCAACGTAATACCTTGAATTCCAGTTTTACGAATATTACTATATTCAGATAACTTTGTTTTCTTAATAAGTCCATTTTTTGTAGCCATTAATACATATAATTCATCATTATAATCTTTAACTGGTATAACCGCTGCAATCTTTTCACCTTGTGCAAGTTGAAGTAAATTAACTATAGCTGTTCCCTTAGCTGTTCTACTAGCTTCTGGTATTTCATATGCTTTTAGTCTAAATGCTCTTCCAGTAGTAGTAAAGAACATCATATAGTCATGAGTTGAGGTAACAAATAAGTGTTCTACAAAATCATCTTCTCTTGTATTCATTGCAGTAAGACCTTTTCCTCCTCTTTTTTGTGAACGATATACGTCTGCTGCAATTCTTTTTATATATCCAAAATGAGTTAGTGTCACTACATTTGTTTCTTCTTTTATTAAGCTTTCAATATCTATATCACTTTCACCATGTATTATCGCAGTTTTTCTTTCATCACCATATTTTTCTTTTATTTCTAATAATTCCTCTTTTATGATATCTTTTACTAACTGCTCACTTCCTAAAATTTCTTTTAAATGAGCAATTAATTCTACTAAAGAATTATATTCACTTTCTATTTTTTCTCTTTGTAAACCTTGTAAAGTTCTAAGTCTCATTTCAAGAATAGAATTAGCTTGTATCTCTGAAAGGCCAAATGTCTTCATTAATCTTTCTTGAGCATCATCATATGACTCTCTTATTATTTTTATTACTTCATCTATATTATCAATAGCTATTCTCAAGCCCTCTAATATATGCAATCTAGCTTCAGCCTTAGCTAAATCAAATTTTGTTCTCCTTATTACTACTTGTTCTCTATGCTTAATATATTCTGCCAAAATTTCATTTAATTTTAAAATTCTAGGTTGTCCATCTACCAATGCCAACATTAACATACTTTGAGTAACTTGTAATTGTGTATGTTTATATAATAAATTAAGAACGACATTTGGATTGGCATCTCTTTTTAATTCAATAACAATTCTAAGTCCCTCTCTATCTGACTCATCTCTTAAATCAGATATTCCTTCAATTGTTTTTAATTGAACTAATTTAGCTATATTTTCAACAAGTGCAGACTTATTTACCTGATAAGGAATTTCTGTGACTATAATTTTATATCTTCCTCTATTATCCTCTTCTATTTCTGCTTTTGCTCTAACACAAACTTTTCCACGACCAGTTGTATAAGCATTCTTTATACCTTCTTTTCCTACTATTATACCTGCAGTCGGAAAATCTGGTCCTTTAACAAACGCCATTAATTCTTCATTTGATATATCAGGATTATCAATTTGTGCTATCACACCATTTATAACCTCTGTCAAATTATGCGGTGGAATATTACAAGCCATACCAACAGCAATACCATATGCACCATTTATTAAAAGATTTGGCAATTTAGCAGGCAAAACTGAAGGTTCCTTCAATCTATCATCATAATTTGGTACAAAATCCACAGTATCTTTATCTAAATCCTCTAGCATTTCAAGAGCTATCTTATGCAACTTTGCTTCTGTATACCTCATGGCAGCTGGTGGATCATTATCAATTGAACCAAAATTTCCATGTCCATTTACTAATGGATATCTTAAAGAAAAATCTTGTGATAAACGTACTAATGCATCGTATATTGCAGCATCACCATGAGGATGATAATTACCCATAACGTCACCAACAATACTTGCTGATTTTCTAAATGGTTTTTCAGGCCATAAAGATAGTTCATTCATTACATATAAAATTCTTCTATGAACCGGTTTCATCCCATCTCTTACATCTGGTAACGCACGAGAGACTATTACACTCATAGCATAATCTATATATGATTTTTTCATTTCATCTTCTATTTTTACAGGTACAATTTTTTGTGCCTCCAAAAAGTTATCGTCGTTTATGTCCATTATTTATACCTCCATTTTATCACTCCTTCATTATACAGTAAAAAAAATAAAAAAGCAAGCCAAAATTCTTGAAAAAAGTGTAAAATATGATATAATGTAAAAATAATGAAACGAAAAAAGGAGCAATATATGAAATATAAAAACTACTATGAAATATTAGGTGTAAATAGAAAAAGTTCCAAAGAAGAGATTAGATTATCATATAGAAAATTAGCAAAGAAATATCATCCAGATACAAATAAAACTCCTGAATCTGAAACTATGTTTAAAGATGTAAACGAAGCTTACGATATACTGACAAATGAAGAAAGAAGAAGAAAATACGATAGACAAACAAGTAAGTTTGGATATGGTATTGTAGATTCTCAATCAAGCTTATCAAATGTAAAATATGAATTAAAATCAGGAGTCAATGTAATAAATGACCTATTAACAACCATACTTGGCTTTAAAAAAGATGAGGCTCAAAATTTTGGTGATATTAATAATGCGCCTTCAGATGAAAGGAAACCAAGACAAAAACAAGAAAAAGGTAAAGATATTATCACTCATCTTGAAGTTACTTTACAAGAAGGTTTATTAGGTGTAGAAAAGAAAATTGCTATTAAGTCTCATAAAACAGGTATGAGGACTTATTCTGTTAATGTTCCGATAGGAATTAGAAATGGTGATAAAATTAGACTTGCTGCTTTAGGCAATCCTGGGAAAAATGGTGGAAAAAATGGTGATTTAATAATACATGTCAAATTACTTGAAGACACTGACTACAAATTAAAAGGAGTAGATTTAAATAAAGATATTACGATTTCACCAGCACTTGCAGCTGTAGGTGGGAAATACCATATAGAAGTATTAGGAGAAAAGATAACTGTTTCACTTCCTAAACATTTACATGACTCGGAACTAGTAACAATTTCTCAAAAAGGTTATGTTAATGAAGATGGGACAAGAGGAGATTTATTTTTAAAAGTTCATATCGATTTACCTCATGATATATCTGAAAGAGAAGAAAAGCTTTACGAACAACTTCTAAAATATGAAAGAAAAAGAAATGAAAAGAAAAAATAGTTTAATAAATAGATTAATAATAAGAAAAAATGCAAGTGTCTATCACTCGCATTTTTTCTTATTATTTACCTTCTACATAAACTTCTTGTTTATTGTAATGTGTATGTAATAATTTATGTGCTTTTTTAGAATTAGGGCTATCAAGGAAATCATTATATAGATCTTTAACTGCTGGATTTTGATATGATCTTCTATATTTAGATTTTTTGTCTGCACTATACAAAGCTTTTGCTCTTAATCCTATAACATCTATTTTACTTGCCTTATATTCATCAACAATTGGTTGACCACCACCATTAACACAACCTCCTGGACAAGTCATTATTTCAATAAAACTATACTCAGATGTACCAGCTTTTATTTGATCTAACAACTTAGAAGCATTAGCTAAACCTTGGGATATAGCAATTTTATGTTTTTTACCTGCTATATTGATTTCTGCTTGCTTTATCCCTTTAGTTCCTCTTAAATTTTTAAACTCAACATTTTCTATCTCAGTTTTATCTAAAATATATGAAACACTTCTAAGTGCCGCCTCCATTACACCGCCTGTTGTTCCAAATATATGACCTGCACCTGTGGCCACTGAAAGAGGTGCATCATATTCTTCTTCATCTAAAGCAGCCAAATCAATATTTGCTTCTTTTAACATTCTAGCCATTTCTCTTGTAGTTATTACATTGTCTACTGCTTGAATTCCGTCTTCAAGCTTTAGTTCATCACGTATAATTTCAGCCTTTTTAGCCGAGCAAGGCATAAGTGCAACAGAATAGATATCCTTTGGATCAATTCCTTGCTTTCTTGCATAATAAGTCTTTATTAAAGTACCTAAAATTTCCATAGGCGATTTAGTTGTAGATAAATGATTTAAACATTCCGGATAAAATTTTTCTGCGAATGTTATCCAACCACTACTACATGAAGTAATCATTGGCAAATCTCTTCCTTCATTAAGTCTAGAAATAAATTCAGTTGCCTCTTCCATTATTGTTATATCTGCCCCAAGATCAGTATCAAATACTTTATCAAATCCCAGTCTTCTTAATGCAGCTACCATTTTACCTTGTACTAAACTTCCAATCGGCATACCAAACTCTTCTCCAATAGTAGCTCTTACTGCTGGAGCAGTTTGAATAACCACATGCTTACTTGGATCTGCTAAAGCCTCTCTTAAACTTCCAACATTACTTTTTTCTGTTAAAGCTCCCACAGGACAATGAATAATACACTGACCACAACCAACACAAGTAGATTGTCTCATTCCCATATTTAAAGCTACTCCAACTTTAGAATGAAATCCTCTATTAAGATTATTAATAGCAGATACTCCTTGGACCTTTTTACAAATATTAACACATCTTCTACAAAGGATACATTTAGCAGTATTTCTAACAATACAATTTGATGAATCATCTAAATCAGCTTCTGGCATTTCTCCTTCATATTCTAAATCTGGTATTTCAAATCTTCTGCAAAGGTCTTGCAATCTACAATTAGTACTTCTTACACAAGTTAAGCATTTCTTTTCATGACTTGAAAGCAGCAATTCAAGTATTGTTCTTTTTGTATCTATTAATTCCTTTGTGTTAGTTCTTACTACAAGTCCATCTTCTGCAGGATACACACAAGAAGCTTTAAAACCTTTTACCCCTTCAATTTCAACTAAGCACATCCTGCAGTTTCCCACTTCATTTATTTCCTTTAAAAAACATAAAGTAGGAATATCTATATCAATTTCCCTTGCTGCTTCTAAAATAGTTGTACCTTTTTTTACTGTAACTTCTTTACCATCAATAGTAAGTGTTACCATTTCTTTTTTACTCATAAAATTACTCCTTAATAAAAATATAACTTTTTTATTGATTTTTATTTTTTATATGTTATAATTAAAATATAAATTAATTAGAACTTTTTTAAAATTAAAGGAGGGAATACTATGTATAAGTCTATCAACGTTTTCACACATCCTTTTACTAATCCGTCTCATAAATCAAAATATTCTTGCTTAAAAGGTGATAATGATATACTTGATCGGTCTGTTGGTATATTACATCTAACTCGTCCCCCGTAATTGGGGGATTTATTATTTACTTATTGCTTTAAACGGACATTTTGTAATACATATCCCACATTTTATACATTTCTCTTGATTTATTTTAAACGGACCTTTTCTAACCTCTCCATCTATTGCTCCCACAGGACAATTTTTTGCACATATTCCACATTGTTTACATTTTTCTGGATCAATATGTACCTGTGTTAAAGCTTTACACTCTCCAGCTGGACATCTCTTTTCTTTAATATGAGCCTCATATTCATCTCTATAATATTTTAAAGTACTTAAAACAGGATTTGGCGCAGTTTGACCCAATCCACAAAGAGATGCCTTTTTTATATTCTCTGCCAAATGCTCTAATTTTTCTATATCCCCTTCTTTTCCTTTACCTTCTGTAATTCTTGTAAGAATTTCAAGCATCCTTTTAGTTCCGATTCTACATGGTGGACATTTACCACAAGACTCATCAACAGTAAACTCTAAGAAGAATTTAGCCAAATTAACCATACATTTACTTTCATCCATGATTATAAGTCCACCTGAGCCCATCATTGAACCAATTTTATTTAAAGACTCATAATCAATTGGTGTATCTAAATGTTCTGCTGGAATACATCCTCCACTAGGTCCACCAGTTTGAGCAGCTTTAAATCTCTTACCACCAGGTATTCCACCACCAATATCATACACGATTTCTCTTAACGTAGTTCCCATTGGAACTTCTACAAGCCCAACATTATTTATATTTCCACCAAGAGCAAAAACCTTAGTCCCTTTTGAATGCTCTGTTCCGATTTTACTATACCAATTACCACCATTTAATATGATTTTAGGAATATTAGCATAAGTTTCCACATTATTTAATAGTGTTGGTTTTTCAAATAATCCTTTTACTGCTGGAAATGGTGGCCTTGGTCTTGGTTCACCTCTTTTTCCTTCGATTGAATTCATTAATGCCGTCTCTTCTCCACAAACAAAAGCACCAGCACCTAATCTTAACTCTAACTGAAAATCTAGACCCTTTCCAAATATATTTTTACCAAGTAATCCTTTTTCTTTAGCTTGATTTATAGCTATTGTTAATCTCTCAACAGCTATAGGATATTCTGCTCTAACATATATATATCCCTGCTTTGCTCCAACTGCATAGGCTGCAATAGTCATTGCTTCAATGACTGAATGTGGGTCACCCTCTAATATACTTCTATCCATAAATGCTCCAGGATCTCCCTCATCAGCATTACAACATACATATTTTATATCCGACTCAGCCTCTTTAGTAAATTGCCACTTCCTACCAGTAGGAAAACCAGCTCCACCTCTTCCTCTAAGCCCAGATAAATTTATCTCATTTATAACCTCATCTCTTGACATATTCAAAGCTTTATACAAAGCCTGATACCCATCAAGAGCAATATACTCTTCTATTTTTTCTGGATTTATCTTTCCACAATTTTTTAATGCAATCCTTTCTTGTTTGTTATAAAAATTTAATTCATGCCATTTTTTTACTAATTGTTCTTTTTCTTCTGCAAGTAATCTATCAATAATCTTACCCTCTATTATAGAATTAACAATATCAAGTGCATCCTCTGGTTTTACCATCTCATAAAATATCTCATCTGGATCTATTACAACTATCGGACCTTTAGCACAAAATCCAAAACATCCCGTTTTTTCAACTGATAAATTTTTAACTCCTGAAATTTTTATTGCTTTTTTTAAATTAGCAAGTAATACATCACTTTTAGAAGATGTGCACCCAGTTCCAGAACATACCATAATTCTTTTATTAGCAAGTAATTTAAGATTTTTTTCTTTAACTTTATTTAACTCTTTAATATCCATATTCCACCCCCTATTTTTTTGTATATTCTTCTATTAGCTCATCAACTTTTTTTACATCCATCTTACCATAAACTTCTTTATTTATTACAATAGCTGGAGCCAATCCACATGCTCCAATACATCTAACAGCTTCTAAAGAAAATTTACCATCTTCAGTTGTTTGACCTTCATCTATTCCAAGTTTTTCCTTAAATCTATTCAGTACTTTTTCTGAGCCTTTTACATAACACGCAGTTCCCATACACACTTGAATATTATACTTTCCCTTCGGAGTAAGTGAAAATCTTGAATAAAAAGTTATAATGCCATATATTTCTGACATTGGTACATTTAATTCTTTAGATAGATACTTTTGAGCCGTAGTTGATATATATCCATATGTATCTTGAACCTCGTGTAAAGCCCCTATTATACCACCCTTAACATCTTTATATTTATCTTTAATATCCTCAAGTTTTTTATCTATCTTACAACCCTCACATCCTTCACAATGTTTCATAAATTACCTCCTAATTAATTTTTTTCTTTTTTAATCTAATATCATCACCAACAAATTTACAAATAGTAAAATTTCCAATAAGTCTTGACATTACTCTTTCATCATATTGCTGATATAACTCGTTTAAAGTTAAATTAGTTGAAATTAATATCTTTTTATTATTTAATAATCTAGTATTTATAATATTAAATAATTCTGTAAATTTATTATTACTCATAGTTTCAGTACCAAGATCATCTATTATTAACAAATCTACATAAAAAATTTTATTATATTGTTCCTTCTCATATATGTCTTTATCATATGAAAATTTATACTCAATAACCTTATCCATTAGAACAGGTGCTGTCTGATAAACGACAGTTTTTCCCATTTCTAGTACTTTTTTGGCAATACAATTAGCCAAGAATGTTTTTCCAAGTCCTGTATTTCCAACAAATAATAAATTCTTTTGCTCTGGTAAATCAATATTATTTACAAAATTCATTGCTATATTTTTTATACATTCAATATTTTCAAGAGGTGACTTATCTATTCCATACTTTTCCTTATCTTTTTTACTTGAATAAAAACCAATATCAAAAGTATCAAAATTTTCTTCATCAAGTTTATTTATATTAGATTGTTTATAACTTTCATTAAGTAATGCTTGCTTAAAACATTTACAAGTTTCTATAATATCACCATTTTTTACTACTCCTGTATCATTACATAAACTACATTCATATTTTGGATTCAAATCTTCTCTACTTAGTCCAATTTTACTTAATTCAATATCATATTTTTTTTCTAACTTTTCTATTTTATTCTTCATATTTTCTTCTTCTACTTGCCTTGTTATTTCGTCTGAATTCAAAATATTTCTTGTTATTTTTAGTGCAAGCATATTAATCTCTTTTTCTATCTCCTCAAGTCTTGGATTTTTTGAATATACTTGTTGTATTTTTAATTTAGCTTTTTCTATTTCGTTTTGTCTCTTGATTTCATATTCTCTTTTTATTTTCCTATATACATCATTACTCAATAGTCATATCACCACCTACATTTGACTTATGATCTTTAATTCCTTTTCTATTTTCTTCATATTCACTATATACTTCATTTAATTCTTTTTCCTTTGTATATTTATAATCTTGTAAAAAGACCTTCACATCATCTTCACCAATACTATCAATTAATCTATCAATCTCCTCTCTAGAAAGTTTTTCTAACTGACTTTTGTCAATATTAAATTGTGTAGAAAATTTGCTATTAAAATCTTCATTTATTTGTTCATTTAAATATTCTGTTTTCTGATTATCTTTTTGTTGATATTCACTTTGATAATGAACTCCAATGTTTATATCATTTATTTTAGCAATATTTTTAATTGAGGTAAGCATCTTTTGTGTAAAATCTCTTTCCTCATCCAAGCCTTTATTAGTCACATATGAATGCATTCCAATATCTTGACTAACATATCCAAGTTCTGTAAGTTTCATTTCTACAGCTTTTTTTTCATCTCCTTCAAACAATGTTAAATCATAACTCTCTATCTGCTTTCTAAGGTCAGGATCTTTTATCACCTCTTTATAAGCATGAACTGGCATTAGTAGCTTACATTTATCAGATAAAATTAATTTTTTATCTCCCCTATCTAATTCAAAAAAAGTGTCTTGAGCAGCTAAGTTGACTAAATTTGTGTCCCCAATATGTTCCTCTAAAGGTTCAATAAAAATATATGGATTACCCTCAAAATTTCCATACATATGTGATGAAACAAGTCCATTTAAAGTAAAATGCTTTGTACTTCTACAAAAAACTCCTGGCAATTCAAATTTATTCATTATTTTTTTTGAACTCTCCATAAATTTTTGAGCCTCTTCTATTTCTTTATCTGTAATTCCTTCTGTATTGTTATTAAAATATGCTATTGTTTCATTTCTAGAATATATCTCCAACCAATTTTCACCATATATACTTTTCATTTCTCTATCATATAAAGCTTGTGTTAAGAAATTACTTATATCTCCTCTTCCATTTTTTTCATCTACTGTATCAAACTCTCTATTATATGGGAAATACTCTGTAGACCTTATTAATGCAAAGTCTTTTTCATCTAAATATTGATTTTGTTTTTCTTTAATTAGTCTAAAACGCTCTTGCTCAGCTTTACTAACATCAGCAGCTCTATTTACATCAATAAAAGAGATATTTTCATCTTCAATACCATATTCTCTTAATTTAGATATTGAGTGAATTTTAGTAAAAAATTCACTAACTTCAATATGTTCTGAACTTCTCAACATATTATTAAAATTAGTTATAACCGTTTCATTATTATTAGTAATAGCTTTAATCGTTTCTAACCCTAATAAATACTCATCATATTTTTTAAAAATACTTTGATTATTTAATATACTTTCAGATACAACTTGCGAATAATCTCTGACTATTCTAGTTGTAAAATCTGTATGAATGTCAATATCTGCATCATAAATTTTTGAAAATAAATTAACTAATTTACTAGACTGATCATTTCCGTTTAAGGAGTCTATAAATTTCTTTTTAGACTCATCTACTGATTGTTCAGCGACATATACTTTATAATATCTTTCTACTTGCAAAACTAGTTTTTCTAACTCAACTGAGTTGATGACATTATAATTAATGTCCATTTGAGAAATATTTTCTATTAAATTATTAATATCATCTTTTCTTTTTCTTTGTATAGTATCCTGCATAAAATTATTATTCGAGAATATACTAGACAAGGCATCAAATTTATCACCATAACTGCTACTATCAATTAAAGGTATATTATTTCTTTTTATATATTCTTGAAGTTTTTGTATATCTGGGAAATCCATTTCACCTTGACATATGTTTGTATAATTCTTCTTTATTTCATCTATATACTTATTTTTATATTTTTCTAATTTTTTCAGCTTCCTTTTGGCAAAAAAATCTTCCATTATTCCCATTCATATACACCTCTAATTTTTTCTTACATATTATCATAGAAAGATTCTAAATCTAAATATTCTCGTTGTTCATAATTTTGATATTTAGTTTTGCTAACAGATGAAGATTTAGCAAAAGACTTACCACTCGTTTTAGTTTTATTTTCTCCTTCTTCTATATCCTTAACAGTTTTATAACCTTTTTTATGCCAATTACTTAAAATCCCATTAACATAATTTAAAGTTGGATTAGGTTTTGTAACTGTCCTCTTTAAAGCTTCTTCTATTACATCAAAATCATAATTAAAGTCTTTTATCCATGTATCAATATACTGTTCTTCATATTTAGTAAAGTTACGATTAAGTCTTAAACTTTTAGCAATTTTTTGTTTAATCTTTTGAATATTATCATAATTTTCTAAAAAGTCTTCTAAATCTTCAAAAGATTTAACACCACCCTTATACCAAGTTTCAGCTACTGCATGAACATACTTTTTATTTAGCGCTTTTCTTTCTTGACAATAGTGAAATAAAGCAATCATTACTTCTTCAGAAAATGAATAATTTTCAAACATAGAACCTATATCTGTATACCAACTAAGTGACATTATCCCCTGAAAAAAACTCTCATTAATAGCAGAAGTCGCTGCCATTCTTTTTCTTTCTTTTTCGGTTTGAGCATGTGTTTTTCTAGGCTCAACCTTAGGAATATACGATTTATTTATTTCTACATCTTTTAAATCTACTATATTGTAGCCTGCTGTAGTTCTTGTAATCAAATCCTCTCCTTGTAATCTTTCTATAGCAAATCCAATATCTTGTTCAGTAACATTTAATTTTTTTGCCAAATCAGCTTTATCAGTTTCCTTTCCCATTTTAGATAAAAATAACATATATATATACAATTTTACATCTAATTCACCAAGATTAGCCATATTATTTAATATAAACAAATCTGGCACTAAAGTATCTCCTAACTCCATTTTATTTTTCTGTACAAACTTCATATAAATTCTCCTAATAACTATATCGATATTATACCATTAGTTTTATATTTTGACAATAAATACTTATTAAGAAAAAATAATTAAATAATAAATCCTGAAAATATAAATAATAAGTATATATTTCTTTAATATTTAAATATATAGCTAAATTTTAAATAGCCCAAATCAATATAGCAAAAGGAAAAGAGTTTAGGTTTCTCTTTTCCTTTCATAATTTTTATCACTTGAAAATAGCGATGGCATAAATACTTTTGCTTCTTTGATATTTACAAATATTTTTTTATCAAAATGATATTTTATTATAATATAAATAATATCTATTGTACTTTCATTGTTTAAATTAACGCAAAATATTGCTAATACCGGTATTACCAAAAAACAAAACAGGCACATTAATACCTCAATACCAATAGGCAAAAAATTTAATATTGTTAAAATACCAATTGAATATATAACAATAATAACTAAAGATTTATAATCTATAATTCCTAAAAATTTTATATTTCTATTATAATTTAAATATACAGGCTGCTCATTTATTTTTCTTTCCATATACACCTCACTTAAGATTTGGAACTTGTATTTGATTCATAATATCTCTTATAAAGTTATTTAATCGATATATCATGTACATTGTACCAAGTAAAATAATCTTATATATTGTATTATCTTTATTGCTATATAACAGTGGTATAACTAATAACAGCTTTATAAATAACTGAAATATTATATTTATAAAAAGCATCTTCCCCCAACCCTTGAAAATTCCTCTAGTTAAATTACTAGTTAAACATATAATTGCAAACGGAGATATAATAATTAATAATATCACAGTTACATATCTAATTGAAAAAGTAATTAATAAAGAAATACTAAAAAATGATAATGTATTTTTTATAATACTTTCTAAAGATATAAATTCACTTTTTACAGCTGCTTTAAGGGAAATAACCTCTTCTTTTAAGTTTTTAAAATTAATATCTTTTTTTATTATATCACTTAAAGATTTATCTATAGTTTGATTAACTATCTCGTTAAAACTTAAGATCTCCTCGCATAAATAATAGCTATTATTAACAAGCAATGAAATTATTGTTAATTTTAGAATGAAATTATACACGCTTTCAACATTTCCACCATTATACATACTTACTATTCTATTTAAAGAATAGTAAATAGCATAAAAAAATATAAATGCATTTGCTATTACAATAATAAAATTAATTTTATCAGGATAAAATATTTTATTAAGTGGTTCATTTTTTAAAATATCAGGACCTATTAGTATAATATTATCTAATATATCATATGCTTGTCCTTCTATAGATTTAAAAAGTTTTTCAGATATTATTCCAATCGAACTTACAATACTATCAATTTGCATATTATATTAATGCATCCACAAATTTTAATATTAAATCTATAGATAAAATAATTGCGTATCCTAGTATTGCATTCACAATCATTTTTTTACCAATAACCATTTTCTCTTCATTTCCAAAACTAAACTTCCTTATAAGTACACCACTTGCAATTGCTACCCCAGCTGCAGGAAGTGAAATTTTTTCTAAATATCCTTGTATTTTCTTAAAAGCAGAATTAATTTTATTTACTAATGTCGGATCAGAAGCACCATATATACAACTAAAACAACTTATTGATACAATAACTATTAACATATACATAACAATAATTTTTTTACTTTTTATACTCATCCCACCTTTTTAATTTTACTTTTTTTATAAACTTTATATCAGTTCCATTAGAAATTAATATAGAAGCTTCAAAGGTTTTTAGTTCTTTTGAAAAAAAGTCTTCTGTAATCATATAATCTATTTTATCAGATATTGATATACTTTTTGATAAACCAGATTTATAATTTTTAAAGCCCCTCAAAAGAAAATTATATTTACTATCTTGTGAACTTTCAGAATAATTCAAAGTTTCATATTTTTTTACTTCTTTTCCTAATTGTTTTATTATCTGACTAATTGTATATGAGTCATCATTTCTAAACCATATCTTATTAACAAAATTTTGTATAATAACTTGTGCTGTATTTTCATTAGATAAAGCATTTATCAATGAAGTATAGCTTTGCATACTAACAATATTTATACATTTATATTCTCTTGATAATGAAAAAAAAGCTGCATCTTGTTCATTAACAATCTCTTGATATTCATCACAAATAAAAAAAACTGGGTTACTATTTACTTTTCTTGATAATATTTGACTTTGAAAATCTAGTTTTAGATAAGTTGAAATAATTTTAGAAAGCTGTCTATTTTTGCCTATATTTAATGATAAAACATAAATATTATCTTCGTTAAAACAGACATTATTTTTAGTATTACAAAACTTATTAAATATATTCTTATCACTAACAAAAACACTAGTTATTCTAGTTATTTCAGATTTTATTATTCCTATTGTTCTATCATCTAACTTCAAGAACTCATTTTTTATATTTAATATTGCACTATTTATCTCAAAAAGTTCATGTTCACTATATTTGTTATCTAGTATATTTCTCTTTAATATTTCTAACTTATTATATAAATATTCTTTACTAGTAACTAGCATATGTAACTCATAAAAAGTAATATTATGACTATATCCTTTAATGATTGTAATAAAATCTCTTATATAACCTTCAGCTTTATCTAACCAATAAGAATCACTCACATTTTTACTAGATAGTACCATTAATACTTGCTTTAATCTATTAGCAAGTTCAAAACTAGAAATGTTAGCATTTAAAGGATTATATCCATATTCACTAGTTAAAGATATTTCTATAACTTTATCTGATATATTTTGATTTAATGCTATATCTTTTACTATTTCTATATAATTTCCCTTTACATCTATTACCAGACCATATACACTACTAAGTAACAATTCTTGCATTAAAGTTGAAATAGCACAACTAGTCTTTCCACTTCCTATGCTTCCTGTAACCATAATATTTTGATATAATCCACAACTTATCATATTTACCTCTTGATCCATAGTATATAAGGAAACTTGGGGCAAATCAAATATACACTTGTTTTTTTCTTTATTTTTATTACTTTTTGAAAAGTTTTTAGAATAAATAATTATAACCATATCATATATATAAAATGAGAATAAAATAAAATAACTTAATTTAAAATAAATGATATTATCTTCTAATAATGAACTAATATCTATTTTAATATTAAAGAAACTTATAAATATAAAATTTGAAATAAAAAAATTATAAGATAGACTAAATTTAAACAAAATAATTATAATAGAAAATAAATTAATAATAAAAAATTTTTTAATATTCTTAATATTTGGTGGCTTAATTAATTTTAGATAATTAAGAAAAAAATTCTTTTTTAGTAAATCAAAGTTGCTAGTTATATTTTGTAGATTATCACTTAAAACATATTTTTCTAGCTTTCCTCCATTTCTAGAAAAAATAAATTTTTTATCTATCAGACAATATAACCTAAGAATAAAATATATAAGAAAGAAAATATATTCAATATAGAAATAAAACATCAAACCACCCGCTACAATTTTAGCATATATATTATAACTGTCAACTATTCTAAATAGTTAAAACAAATTATGCTAAAATTAGTTTTCATTCGACATCAATATTATATATTTTTCGTTCAAAATCGTAAAAAAACTTTATAAATAAAAAAAATTTACTTTTTTCTAGCAATACAATTTTATTATTAATTAATTATTTTTTTAATTTTCATAAAATTTTCACAAAATGTATTGACAATTAACAAAATATAGTGTATTATATATGAGCAATACATTTTGTGGGCCATTAGCTCAGTTGGCAGAGCACTTGACTTTTAATCAAGTTGTCCGCAGTTCGAATCTGCGATGGCTCACCACAAGAGGCCCGTTGGTCAATCGGTTAAGACATCGCCCTTTCACGGCGGAGTGAGGAGTTCGACTCTCCTACGGGTCACCATATTGCACTTGCTGGAATAGCTCAGCTGGTAGAGCAGCGGTCTTGTAAACCGCAGGTCGTCAGTTCAAATCTGACTTCCAGCTCCATTATAAATGGTTAAAATCAAGCCTTTCATAAAGATTGGCTTGATTTTTTATTAGAATTTTTACAGTCCCATTTATTATGGAACTCTTTCTTCCTAAAAATTTAACTTTTTTTACATTTCATTTCCTTTACTAACTTGTTTGTGGATTTCTTTTAAATTTTGACTCTTTTCATTACTAATTTGTAAAGATTGTAAATTCCCAAATTCCACATTGTTTGATAATTCGTTAATAAAATCTTTATTCTATTATTTAAATTAGACAATTTTTTTCGTTTTGGTTTTTAACAGGAGGTAAAACGTTTAAGTGTTTTGTAATAATTTTTGCTTATCTGAGTCTGTATACAAATCCCTCATTTTTTTGTCTGTTTCAGACAATTCTAAATCAGCTTCATCAAAATAAATAAAAATTTCATTTGTATCAGTATTGTCTGTAATTCTACCTATGTATTTTCCAAGCTCTCCATTTTGTGCTTTTTCTTGACCAGCAAATGTTATTTTTTCTAAATTATCCTCTAATCTTTTAAATAAATCTTCTATTGTAATAACATCTCCATATAATTCCATATGTCCTTCTATAAATTCAGCTATACATTCTTGCATAAAAAGAATTTTTAAAATGTTTATTCTTACAAAATACTTTTATTTTATCTTTTAGTTCTTGTTTTTCTATATATTTTTCCTTAATGTATTTCTTATTATTTTATCATATATATTTATTTTTCACAACAAAATTTAAAATCTGTCACTATAATATATAAATTAATTGTTACTATTCAGACTATCTAAATTTAAAACATAAAATAGTAATTTATTCATATTGAAATAAACATAACATGTGTAATTTTGATTTTTAATAAAAATAGCAAAAACTTCTTATAATTAAATAACAGCAACATCTTAAGAATATTTATTAGTCGACTACTTTGAATAGTAACTATACATTGCAATTAAATAATTTTTTTACTAAAAAACATTGAAAAAATTTAAAACTTTATTATATAATTTAATAAAGGTGAAATTGATGAAAAATATTGAAGACTTTGAAACAATATATGAAAAAATTAAAAATAAAAGCGAATCCAAACTATCTTCTGTATTTTTAGAATATACAAATAATAGATCTAAAATATTTAAATATACCTCAATAACTTGTTTAATAGTAGATATTATTATAATATTTTTAGCCATTTGTATAGTACTTTTAATCAAACAAATGTCTTTTCAAATAACTTTTTTGGGTATTACTTTTATCTCTGTATTTATATCAATTTTGATATTAGACTTTATAGTTTTTATAATATATTGCTTGATATTTTCTAATAGCACTATAAAATACATAAAACTTTTTAAAGAATACGTTATAAAAGATCTACTTTCATATTTCTATACTAACTTAAAATATTCTCCAAAGGATGGAATATTACAACAAATATATGATGAAGTCGATTACAATGATAATTACAACAATTATTCTTCTGAAGACTATCTAAGTGGACTAATAAACGATAAATATGAATTTCAAATGGCTGAAGTATTTACTAAACATATAAATAAAGATACAGATTCAATAAAATTCCGTGGACTATTTTATAAAATTAATTTGAATAAGTCTATAAAGACAAATCTAAAAATAAGAGAAAATGCAACAATATCAAAAGCAAATAGATTAGAAATGGATTCACAAGAATTTGAAGAATACTTTGATGTTTCATCAAAAAATAAAATTATAGGAATGCAACTTTTAACTTCGGACATAATGGAAAAATTAATACAATTTTATAAAAATAATAGGATTAAATTTGATATTACCATAAATAACAATTATTTATATATTAGATTACACTGTGGTTCAATATTTTAAATAGGAATTTTTAAAGAAGGAGCTATACCAAAAAATACACTAAATACATACTATAATATTTTAAAATTTGTAAATGAACTTACTGATGAATTGATAAACGTAATTAATATAACTGAAGTATAATCATAATTATTTATAACCATAACATTTAAATTTAAAGGAGAACTTTATGAATATCTACATTGCAAGTAATAATCAGGGGAAATTACAAGAATTATCTAAATGTTTTCCTAAGTATACTATACTGTCTCAATCTAATATAGAAAATTTTTTAAAAATTAAGATAAACATTAACGAAAATGGTAAAACTTTTTCTGAAAACGCCATAATAAAGGTAAAAGCACTCAAATCAGTTTTACATGATTATCTAAAAAAAGAAGATATAATAATTGCAGATGATAGTGGAATACTTATCCCATCGTTACCAGGATTTTTAGGAGTTTATACAAAACGTCAAATGGAAGAATGGTGTAAACGTCAAAACGGACCTGTAACTGAAAATGACTTTTATAACTGTATTAGTAGTATTACACCATTACCAAATATATGTATATTTGAAGTTTCAATAGCTGTAATAACATATAATAACTGTAAAACATATACTCAAAAACTAGAAGGAACATTGGCAAAAAAATGTAGAGGAAATAATGGATTTGGTTTTGATCCTATATTTGAAATAAATCACAAAACATTAGCTGAAATGTCCTCTTACGAAAAATCACTATTAAATCCTCGTATTCAAGCAATAAAAAAGTTAAAAAAAGATTTAAGTATTCAAAAAAAATAATGCCGGAAAAATATTCCGACATTATTTTTTTATGAAGTATACTTAATACCAATCTTTTATTCTGTGATATACAGGCGTCTTTTCTCTTTTATGCTGTGTTATTCTATGTTGTCTTTCAATAAGACGTTTAGCTTGCTCATCAGTATCACCTGTTTTTATATACTCTTCTACCTGAGCATACTTAAACTTAAGCTTTTCTTCATCAGTTAATCCACTTAAACCATCACTTGGTGCTTTATTTAAGATCTTTTCGGGTACCCCTATAAACCTTGCTATTTGATAGACCTCATCTACTGAAAATTCGGCAAGAGGATTATAATCACAAGCACCATCACCATGCTTAGTGAAATAACCAATAAAAATTTCACAAAGATTACCAGTTCCAATCACTAGTGCATTTTCACTCTGAGCAATAGCGTATAAAACAGTCATTCTAAGTCTAGGCTTAATATTTATAATTGACTCTTCACTTAGATTATTTGAATAACCTTCTTCTGTAGCCTTAATAAGTGCATCTATCGCACTGTCAAGCTTTACATTAATACATTTTGTGCCAAAGGTTTTTGCAACTAGTAAAGCATCTTCTCTATCTGCTTCTTTTGAATAACAAGGTAATGTGACTGTAAGGACATTTTCTTTGCCTAAAGCAAAAGACAACAAGCCTATAACAGTAGCTGAATCTTTACCACCACTATTTCCTACAATAGCTTTTGTAAAACCAGTCTTCTTAAAATATTCTTTTATATGACTGATTATCCTTGGTACTTCAATTTCCAATTGTTTTTGTGTCAACATATTATCTCCTCCCTTTATATTATTCTTCCCTTTCTATATCTTCAATCATACTTTCTTTTAACGTATACAATTTTTTAGAAAGATCCACATAATACTTATGAGGATTATCAAAACGCCTAAGCTCCGGCCAAAGATGAGATAACTGATCCTGTGCATAATCTCTTATTTCCTTAACAGATTTATTTTCATACACACAAACCCCATCTTTAAATATTGGTACAAGAAGCTTCTGGATTGTATATGTCCCACCTTTAAGTTTCTTCTTCTTAGCAGTAAACACTGGATCAAATATTACCAAATCCTCATCTGAATTAAAAGTTTCATCAGCAAGACAAATTAAATCTGCTATAAAATACCCTGTATTTTTATCAGATATCCTATAAACCATTTTATCTCCTGGATTTGTTACTTTTATCTTATCTTCAGATAACTTTATAACTGGTACCATAGCTTTATTTTTTTCTTTAGCAACAAGCTTATATACTCCATTAAAAGCAGGACAACTATATGAAGTGATAAGTTCTGTTCCAGTAGCCCAAAGATTAATTTTTGCACCTTGACGTTTTAAATCCTGAATTAATCTTTCATTAAGATTATTTGAAGCACAAATTACTGCGTCAGTGAATCCTTCAGCATCAAGCATTTTTCTTGCCTCTTTAGAAAGATAAGCTAAATCTCCACTGTCAAGTCTTATTCCGTAATTATTTGGAAGTCTCTTTTCCTCTCTTAATACTTTAAACACTTTTATAGCATTTGGTATACCAGAAGTAAGTGTATTATACGTATCAACAAGAAGAATCACATTTTCCTTATACACATTAGCATAATTCATAAATGCATCAAACTCGTTATTATGCTTTAATATCCAGCTATGTGCCATTGTTCCAGAAGAAGGAATATCAAACACCATTGCTGTAATCTCATTACTTGTCGAAATACATCCCCCAATATACGCTGCTCTAGAAGCAAGTGTTGCTCCTTGAAGTGCAGGACCTCTGCGAAGTCCAAAATCCATAACTGGTTCCCCTTCTGATGCATAACATATTCTAGATGCTTTTGTAGCTATCAGACTTTGAGAATTAATAGGATTTAATATAATATCCTCAATATGCTGAGCTTCAATTGGAGGAGCAATTATTTTCATAATCGTCTCATTGGGAAATATAACTGTTCCTTCTGGTACTGCCTCAATACTTCCAGTAAACTTGTAATAATTTAAAAGGTACTCAAGAAAATCTTCACTATAAGGAGCTGTTCTTCTTAAATAATCTACCTCCTCTTTAGTAAACTTAAGATTTTGAATCATTTCAATTACAAGTTCAAGACCAGCACAAAGTGCATAACCGCCGCCGTCAGGTACACTTCTAAAAAACATATCAAAAATAACAAGTCCATCATCATTTTTATCTTTATGATAACCATACATCATAGTTATTTCATATTTATCAGTAAACAAAGCATACCCTTTATTGTTCAAATTAGTCAAACTTGTTCTCTTTGTTTTCATCTTATATTCCTCCTTATTTTTTAAACTCGATATTTTTTACTATTTTTATTCCAGCCTGAGCTGCAATTTCTAAAGACATATAATAGAATAAATCTCTATTATGTCCATCTGCCTCATATGTTTCAACAAGTTCATATGGTATTATAACATCTAATTTCCTGTTAAACTGATTACAATAAGTCTTAATACCAAGTGCAAATTGTAAAACACATATATCTGCACAAACACCAACAATAACAATTTTTTTTATGTCAGAGTGCATATCAAACCATTTTCTTAAGTCTTCTATATGCATTCCATTTGTACTATTCTTATAGAATATATTGTCATACGGAATATCTATTAACTCCTCAACAATTTTAGCACCGTTAGTTCCTTTAACTCCATGTGGAGGAAAAGATTCAAACTCGACTGCTTTTTCTTCATGCGCCTCATTGATATGAATAACCTTTTTATTAAATTTATTAAAATCCCTCAAAACATTTTTTATTTTCGGAATAATTGGAATTGCCAAAGGATTTTGCATAAGACTTGTAAAAACAAAGTCATTAATCATATCAACAACAATTATTGCAACTTCATCATTCTTATTAAATACTTCAACTATTTGATTATTATCATAATACTCTACAACATTAGTTAAAGCTCTAATCATATCTTCTTTACTCTTTTTCATCTTAACATTCCTCCTTAAAAAGTTTATACCACATTAATGCTACTTTACTTGATACATTACATATATCTCCTTTTTTCAACATATTAAATACATCTTTCTTTTTTATTTCTTTAACATTAATTTCTTCTGCATCGTCAAGATTTCTCGAAACCTTTTCTCTAAGATTACTTGCTAAAAATATATATAGTTTCTCATTAGTAAATCCGCAACTTGAATAATATGAAGTAAGAAATTCAACATTATCTGTTACATATCCCGTTTCTTCTCTTAGCTCTCTTATTGCCGCTTCCTTAAAACTTTCATTTTCTTCAACAAGACCAGCCGGCATTTCAAGAATTTTTTGATTGTTAATTGCAGTTCTTCTTTCTTCGATAAAAACAAAGTTTCCTTGGTCTGTAATAGCAAGAATAGCTACAGCGGGTTTAACATATACATGTTCCATGACTTGTTTGTTATTTTTTTTATCCAAATAAGTAGCCTCTTCAAGTATAACTCGTTTTCCTTTATATACTACATGACTCTCTATAAATTTCATAAAAATACTCCTTTCACAAACTCTTGCTCTTGTTATTTATATTTTGTTAATAACATTATATTAATATCATATCAATTTGTCAAGTCTTTTTTATAAATTTCTTTAATTTTTTTAGTACTATTATTATTATTGTTAAAAATACTTAAAAAAATCAAGAAAAAATAAACCTAGAAAAATTTTCTAAGTTTATTTTATTCTTATTTACTTTTATACTTATATAATACTGATGGTCTATGTCCCTCACCTTTTTTTAATTTATCTGTTCTTTCAACTTTATTAGCTATCATTCTTCTAAATGCTGGATCAAGTAACTTCTTACCTAAAATAACCTCATATACTTGCTGTAATTCACCTAATGTAAAATATTCTGGCATCATATTAAAGACAATGTCTGTATATGTTATCTTATTCTTTAATCTTGATATTCCACTAACAATAACTAATGGATGATCAAAAGCTAATTTATCATTTTTCCTAATATAATAGCTATATCTATCAGTTGTTTTTTCTCGTAGTACCTTTTCAACTTCAAAATAAATCTTTTCTTCTTGATTATCCAATTCAACCTTAAAAAGGTTATCATCTTCGTTAATAGATATATTAAACCACCTAGCATTATCAGACAATTTATCATTTAATAAATTTTTATCTATTAAAGACATATATGAAGTACTTACTATACGCATTCTTGGATCTCTTTTTACATCACTAAAAGTATATAATTGTTCTATATATATATCACTCAAATTTGTTTCATTTTTTAATATTCTAACAGCAGCTTCTTCAATCGTCTCATCCATATGAACAAAACCACCAGGAAGACACCATTTATCTTTAAAAGGATATTCATCCCTTTTTACTAACAATACACTAAAATGTTTTTTGTTTAATCTTCTATAATTCTCTTTTAATCCATCTGAAATACTAAATATTAATATATCTGCAGTAATAGATAATCTTTCAAACTCATTGGGATCATAATCTTTTAAAAATTCTTCTTCTGAATTATAAACTTTTTTGTTCATAAAACATCCTCCTACTAATATAATTATACTATAATTTTTTTAATAAAGCAATTTATATAGATTTTATTTCAAACTCATTATAATTATAACGAAAAGATCATTGAAATTTACAAAACTTCAATGACCTTTTCATTTATAACAGATAACTAGCTGGTTTTAAGTATAATCTATTTATAAGTATATACATAAAAACATTTTTATCTATATAATTACATACTTCCTTATCTTGATTTTTTATCATCTCTCTTATTTTTGTAGATGATATATCATTCATATCAATATTAGTAATAATGATATTTGAATTATAATTATATTTTTTTAAAAGATTGTCAATATTTTCACCTTGACGTTTAATTACAAGAAATTTATAACTTTTTAATAAATATTCATACCTATTCCAAGTATATAATTCTGATAAATTATCTGCACCTATTATAAAAAGAATTTCATCATTTTTATATTTTTCTCTAAAATAATCAAGCGTTTGATAAGTAAATACCAAATTATTTCTTATTTCAAAATCAGATACCTCCAATCTTTTGTGATAATTACAAATTATCTTAACCATATCATATCTATATTTTGCATCTACTAAATCCTTCTTATCATACCTGTTTCCAGTTGGTACAAATATTACTTTATCTACCAAATTTAGTTCAATTAAACGTAAAGCAATAAGTTTATGCATATTATGTGGAGGATTAAATGAGCCTCCAAAAATTCCAATCTTCATTTTATTTTAAACCTCTCTATCTTATCAAGAATCTGTTTTTTTACATCAAATAATTCTTTTAATGACTCTTTATTGTTTAATGCATTTATAATCTGTGCAAGTTGCATAGAACAATCCACATCAACATACCACTCTTCATTTTTTATACTATCTGGTACATACGACAGATTTGTAGAATAAAGCTTATTAAACAACCCTTTTTCATATGCTTTAACAAAACCTGATGTTCCTTCTGTAAGCAAAGCAAAAGTTGCCGCCAAATATACATTATTTGCTCCTCTTTTTTTTAACTCTTGTGCTACCTCTATCATTGAAACACCAGATGCTATCATATCGTCTACTACCAATATATTTTTGCCTTTTACATCAGCTCCCATATATACATGTTCTTTAATCGGATTTTTTCCGTTTACTACTTTACTTAAATCTCTTCTTTTATAAAAAGCACCTACATCTGTACCAAGCATATCAGCATAATATCTTGCTCTATCCATTGCTCCCATATCAGGACTTACTACAAGTAAATTAGCTATATTGCTCTTTTCTTGCTCAACTAAAGCGTCAACAATGGTATGAGTAGGATAGATATTTTCAAATGGTAGCTTGGGTATAGCATTTGAAACATTTGGATCATGTGCATCAAAAGTAATAATATTATCTACTCCAAGTTGTTCTAACTCTTGTAAAGCTATTGCACAATCAAGTGATTCTCTTCCTCTTCTTTTGTGCTGTCTTGATTGATACAATAATGGCATTATGAGATTAATCTTTAAAGCATAGCCACAAATTGTAGATATTACTCTTTTTATATCTTGAAAATGCTCATCGGGAGATATATGATGTTCTAAGCCATGCATTACATATGTCTCAGAATAGTTACCAACATCAGATATTATATAAATATCTTTATCTCTCACACTTTCTTCTATTTTGGCTTTTCCTTCTCCATTTGAAAAACGACTTAAACAATGTTGTATAATGTATTCTTCTTCATTATTTCTTAACAAATTAATATTCCTACTTACCTCTTTACCAAATGCCTTACAATTGTTTAAAACAATTAGTCTTAAGTTATCATCTTTTCTCATTTTAATTCTCCTTTCTTAATAATTTGATAATAATCAAATCTAAACCACTTCTAATTATCGCTTGTTTTTACGTTTTTGTTAATAACATTATATTAATAACTATTTAATTTGTCAAGTATTTTTGTTAATTATTTTTATTTTTTTCTATTATTAATATATTTATACAGAATTATAACTAGTTAAATATTACTTATTTATTAGATCTTATGTACTAAATAAAAAAAGTTAAATTAACATAAAATTTGACTTTGCTTTACAATTTTGATATAATTAGTAAAATATTTTTTAGGAGGTACTAATTATGACTTTCAACACTAACGAACATGGAGAACTAATTAGTTTTAAAAATCAAAACGGTCGGGAATTAATTCATCAAGCAAATTCGATTTGGAATTGGTATTCCCCAATAATTTTCCCAATACTTGGCAAAGCTAAAAATGACCAAATAATTTGTAAGGGAAAAAGATATTCAATAAAACAACATGGTATTGCCAGACATTGCAAAGCCGATACACTTATTAATTTCAATAATCATAAGTTATTTGAAATTTGCTCTACTCCCCATACTAAAACAATCTATCCATATGATTTTAGATTACTAATTGAATATTATCTAGAAAAAAATACATTACATATTTTATATACTGTAATAAATAGCGACACAGAAGAAATGTATTTTAATATTGGAGCTCATCCTGGATTTAATTTAGAAAAAAACTGTAATCTTAAAGATTATCTGTTAATATTTCCTGAAAAAGAAGATTCTATAGTTTTTTCAAGGGATGTCTCAAATTTAGGAATATTTGATGGAAATCATCTATTACTTTCTGATAATATTATCAATGACAGTTCTTTATTTATGACAAACCTTAAATCAAGATATATTATTTTAAAGAATTTAAAAACAGAAAGTGATATTAAAATCAATTTTAACACAGATACAGTAGGTATTTGGAATAGATTTGATGAACAACATCCTTTTATTTGTATCGAACCTTGGCAAACATTTGCCAACTCAAAGTTTGAAGGTGAACTTTCTAAAAAACCTGGTATACACCAGTTATATCCAAAAGAAAGTTATACTTTTTACTATTCAATTGAAATAAAAAACTAACATAGGATACCTAGAAAAAATTTTTCTAGGTATCCTATGTTTTATTTAAATATTATTGTTATTTTTATAAATAAACATTACTCACATAATTTTTAACACTAAAATCTTATATTACTCATACACTATATACTAGTATTAGGCACTACTTGATAATACGTCTGTTATTACAAGTTTAGTACATTAATTCTAGTTTAAAAAACTCATACTTTATTATATAATTTTTTTCAATTGAATATTTTAGCATAAAAATATCCCATTCTTATTAACAAAAAAGTTTAGCAAGAATGGGTGACTCAAAAATTATTTAGTTTCATTTGGACAATAAGTCTTAACAGTTCCATCTGCATTATACAATACAGTAAGACCTCCATTTTCGTATCCATTAATATAAGAATACATTACTAAAGTATCAGGATCATACATTATATGCTGATAAAGACTATTATCCTTAATATTTCCTTCTTCTACCACAATAAAGGTTCCCATTTCAGACGTAGGACTAGCCTCAGGCTGATCTTCTATTGAACATGCACCAAGTGGAATGCAAAATACAAGGGCGATAATAATCGCAAGTATTTTCCGTTTTGCCATTGTAAATCCTCCTATTTAAAGTCTAATAGACTATTATATATATTTTTACATTATAACATAAATTATCAGAATTGGCAACAGTCGATTACATAATCTCATTGTAATTTATCAAAAACCATTATCTAGTAACTAGCAAACTATTATTCGAACTTTTATACTTAACTTTATTATATAATAATTTTCCGTAGTTTGACATTTTTTTAATAAAAATATCTTTTAAAAGTCTTGAAATCAAGGCTTAAATTTTTGTCAAGTTT
>CALXJF010000010.1 GCA_944388575.1 uncultured Clostridia bacterium | reverse complement strand
ATAAAAGCCTGTATCACAGATATACACTGTGTTACAGACTTTTTACTCTTTCAAAAGTGTCAAACTCGAGATTATATATCAAATCATATTTCTATTCAATATACAATTATTAATTTTATATATTATTATAACAATATACAATAATAAGAGATAAACTACACTATAATATAATTTATCTCTAATACATTTTTTATTAATTTAATAAATATACCCCTATATTTAAATACGAAGCAAAAATTATCCAAAATAAATAAGGTAATTGCAAGAAACTTGCTAATTTATTTTTTCTATAAAATAATACTATCATATATATGACAAAAATAAGTAACACTAATATCCAAATAATAGATAAAAATCTTAATTTAAAAACAAAAAATATAATAGACCACATAGCGTTAAAAAATAACTGTATAAAATATATTACCTTTATATTCCTATCGTTTAAACTTTTTGTTTCTAAAATAGAATATGAAACTCCCATTAAAATATATAATATTGTCCACATTACAGGAAATATAACTGCTGGAGGAGAAAATGGCGGCTTATTTAAAATATCATAATCTATAAATTTAGACATAATAAATCCAACTAATCCTCCAACTAATAAAGGTATAGCAACATTCCTTATCCATATAAATATGTTTTTCTTACTTTTCACGTATAATCACCTAATATTATTATATAACCTATTTTTAAAAATATTCTATTTTAACATTTTTTGTAATTCAGCTTTACTAATTACTCCTACACTTCTTCTTACTTCTTTTCCATTTTTCATTACTAATAATGTGGGTATAGATATAACCCCATATTCCTCTGCTAAATTTACTTGCGTATCAACATTTATTTTTGCAACTTTAACATTTGTATTATCCTTTATGACATCAGTAATTATAGTAGACATAGTTTTACATGGTTCGCACCAAGTGGCATAAAAATCAACTAATACTGTTTTTTTAGAATTCAAAACTTCAGTATCAAAATTTTGAGATGTCACACTAACTATTGTAAGCTCAGTTGTATTAATATTCTTAATTTCAGACTTTTGTATTTCATTACTACTTTCTTGATTTATATTTTCTTCACTTCCGTTTGTTTCTATTTTTAAAAATATACTTATTAACACTATCATTGCAATAAATACAACTAATAATATAATTGTGAAAATCTTTTTATTCATTTATAACTCCTCACCAAAACATAATATAAATTCCCATTAATAATAGTATTATACCAGAAATTTTCTTTATTATATCATAATGCTTTTTTATAAATTCAAAAGTTGACTTTAATTGTTCCATTAAGAAAATTGATGCTATAAAAGGTATTCCCAATCCAATTGAATACAATGCCATTAATACTATTCCCTTTATTATTTCTTGCTGTTTAGCAATAAGAAGTAAAGCTGAACTTAAAAAAGTTCCTATACATGGTGTCCAACTAATTGAAAAGAATACTCCAAAAATTATTGATTTAAAAAAATCTAAATTATTTTTTTTTATATTTATTCTTTTAGTTTTATTTATAAAGCTTAACTTTAAAATCTCCATATAATTTAATCCCAATAAAATAATTATAATACCGAAAATTATTTTTATGTACTGTATATATCCACTAATATATGTACCAATTTTACTAGCAAATATTCCAAAAATCATAAAAACTATTGTAAAACCAATAACAAATCCTATCGAATTTAATATTGCCTTAAAATCCTTTTTATCATCTTTTCCTATAAAATACGCAATATATATAGGAAGCATTGGTAACATACATGGCGAAATAAAACTTGCAATTCCCTCTAAAAATATAAAAAAATATTCCATTTTAATATTCTCTCCTATCCATATATTTATTATAATTAAAATTTAATAAATATACAAGAAAAAATATAACTAAATGATAATCTAGCTATACTTTAAATAGGGAAAAATTATTAATTTGATATTATATATATATCTAAAGTGTGCAGTTAATACAGATATATTATATTTTTACATGTCTAACAGTATATTTTTTCCCTTTATATATAGTATTATATAAATGTTGCTAAATATTGCAAGCACTACATTTAATCTTTCACAAAGTTATCACTAATAACTATATTTTTTCATTTTCTTTACACAAAAAAATACACCTTAATTTTAAAACATTAAGATGTATTTTTACTATTTTATATTATATCTAACTATCATTTTGTGAATAAATATCTACTTCTGTATCTTCTTCATCCTTTTTATCAGGCTCTTCAACTATTGGCTTATCAGTTGTAGTTGTCGGTTTATCTTGTTTTGTATCATTAGTCTCTGTTTTATTACTTGATGAAGTATTTGTTGTTGTAGTTGGCTTACTTGCACCCTGAGTAGTGTCTCTTGGATTTGTAACTTCTCCATATGAACTTTCTAACATTTCACCTTGCATTACTAAATCGATCTTTTGCTGTGCTTCTTGTACAGACTCTTCATCTAATATAATAACCGACAATTTTTGGTTTCCACCACTATATGTATATTGACTAGATCCACTTCCATTTAGAGTAATTGATGTTACATTCCAAGAGACTGGATTATCGAGTTGCATTTTTATAAACTCAGTCATTTTTTCTGTTGGCATATTAGTTTCAAATTCACCAGCTAATGAACTTAACAAGGTATTGTACTTACTAATTATACTCGGACTTGAAACTTTTCTAATTATAGCTTCTATGACAGCTTGTTGGTTTTGCCCACGCATAATATCACCTTCTGCAAAAGACTTTCTTTCTCTTGCAAAACCTAAAGCTTGTGCACCATTCATATTATTATATCCCTCTTTAAAATAATAATTTCCTATATATGAAGTGAATGTATATTTTGAATATACAGTTATTCCTCCTATAGCATCCACAATATCTTCTAATGACGTGAAATTGACCTTTAGATAATAGTTAATATCTACATCCAGCAATTGCTCAACAGTTTTAACTGACTTTTCTATTCCATAAATACCAGCATGAGTTAATTTATCTTTTGTTCCTGTAGTATTATACAATTGAACATAAGAATCCCTAGGAATATTTGTAAGTAACACTTGATGAGTATTAGGATTAACCGTTACGAGAATGTTAACATCACTTCTTGAAACAGATTGAATTTTTCCATACGTATCAATTCCACTAATAAATACATTAAAAGGTTCTTGAGTTGACACTTCTTTAGAAATCTCTTCTACTGGAACTTGAATACTAAATGTATAGATAACTCTTGTATTTTCTATAAACTCAGTATTTTCATCTTCTAAAATGCTTTTATAAGCATCTTCTAACATAATAGCATCTACATCTTTATTAGTTAATGCATCTGTTAAATCAGATAAATTTAACTCTTCTTTTAATTCTACACTTACTTTATTTTTTATTTCTTCATTAGCCATACTTACTCCGGTATCATCACCTGCAATATAACCTAAGTTTTTACCTTCTATATCTTCAATTTGTTCATATTCTGAATCTTTTAAAACCATTACAGAATAATTTTGAATTTTATAACCCGAAGATTGCATAGCGTCCAAAAATTTATTGGTTTTTACACAGTATATAGATATGATAACTAATATTATACTTATTAAAATAGAAATAACATTTAATACTATTTTTAATTTCTTTTTTCTCTTTGTTTTTAATTGTACAAAGAATATTATAATAGGAACCAGTAATAAAATCAATGAAAGAAGTACCATATATTTTGTAGGTAACACATTAACCTTAGAAATAATGATTATAGTAACTACAGTTACAACAAAATATAAAAATGAAATTATGTTACTTATCAAATATAACTTTGATTTTTTTTCTACCGTTCCTCCTAGTTTCTTCACTTCATTTGTCATTATATATTTCCTCCCCTTTATACTTACATATAAATTATATACTTTTTCATATAAAAATATTATATAACAATATTTAATATAAATCAAATTAATTATAAAAAAATGTAATTATTTATACATATTGACATTTTTTAAGCATATAATAATATTACAAAATATCCTTAAAAAAATTAAATTTATATGTTAAAAAGTATTGACATTTTTTACTTTTTATATTATACTTTTTATATAGCTTATCGCGGGATAGAGCAGTTGGCAGCTCGTCGGGCTCATAACCCGAAGGTCGGTAGTTCGAGTCTACCTCCCGCAACCATCAAAAACTTAGCATTGTATTTTATACAAAATGCTAAGTTTTTATTATAATAACTACATTTAAATCTGTTGTCTTTTTTTTTCTCTTTACGTTATAATATATTAGGTGGTTAATAAATGACTAGTAATACAAAAGTAATGAAGATTATAAAACTAATTTTATTTTTTTTAGTAATTATATTATTAACATTTTTTACACTGAAATTTTTACCTTTATTTAAAAATCTTTCAACTCAAGATGGACAAATAGCTTTTAAAGAAACTATTACTAATATGGGAATCTTTTCTCCATTAGCTATTATAGGACTGATGATTCTTCAAATATTAGTTGCTTTCTTACCTGGTGAACCTGTAGAAGTTTTAGCCGGTATGTGTTTTGGTACTTTTGGAGGAGTTATAATAATATTAATAGGTTCTTTTATTAGTTCTGCTTTAATATTCTTTTTAGTTAGAAAATTTGGTAGAGATTTTATAAGCACATTTTTTAATGAAGAAAAATTGTATAAAATTCAAAATAGTAAATTTCTATCTAATTCAAAACGTATAGAAATGTTTCTTTTTATAATGTTTTTTATACCAGGAACACCAAAAGATTTATTTGTATATGTAGGTGGTCTACTAAACATAAAACCTTTGAGATTTTTTATTATATCTACATTTGCTAGAATACCTTCTGTTATCACTTCCACTTTTGCTGGTGCTAACTTAATAGATGGAAATTTTAAAATTACTATTTTAACCTTTATTATAACATTATTAATATCAGGTATAGGATTAATAATTGCAAAAAAAATACATTCAAAAGTGATTTAATAACTTATTTAAATCAAACATTATTTTGTCATATTTTGTATTATATATTGACAGAATAATGTTTTTTAAGTATAATCTTAATGCAAACGATTTGCATTAAAGGAGGAGAAATGTTAGATGTTATTATAGACACTCTTATAGATTCATTAAAACTACTACCTTTTTTATTTATCTCCTATTTATTAATAGAATTTATAGAGCATAAGTCATCAAAATCACTAGAAAAAATATTAAAAAATTCCGGTAAATTTGGACCAGTAATAGGTTCTATTCTTGGTCTTGTTCCACAATGTGGTTTCTCAGTTACTGCTGCAAATTTATATGCTGGAAGAGTAATTACCCTTGGAACCTTAATCGCCGTATTCTTATCAACTTCTGATGAAGCTATACCTGTATTATTATCACATCCAGATAGTGCACCTCAAATTTTTAAATTACTAGCTTTTAAATTATTAATAGGAATATTAGCAGGAATTATAATAGACTTTATATTCAGAAAAAAACATAATTTAAAAAAAGATATCGAAGAAGTACATGAACATATGCATAATATGTGTTCTCACTGCGATTGTAATCATGATCATGGAATATTAAGACCTACATTAAAACATACAATAAACATATTTATATTTATATTTATTGTTGCGTTTATTCTTAATACAGTTATATATTTTATTGGACAAGAAAAATTATCAACCTTATTGATGAGTGGAACTATATTTCAACCTTTAATTGCTGGATTAATAGGATTAATTCCAAATTGTGCTTCATCTGTTTTACTTACAGAATTATATATTGCCGGAAATATCAGCTTTGCATCAGTAATTGCTGGTCTTTGCACAGGGGCTGGAATTGGAATGGTTGTTTTATTTAAAGTAAATCATGATTTTAAGCAAAACTTAAAAATTCTTGGTACTATTTATGCAATTGGTAGCATATCAGGTATAATTATAGGATTAATAGGAATAGTATGAGTAAAACAAGAAATAGCAAAAATCGTTCTTTAGTTATAGACATTATAAAAAAGGCAGAACAACCTATATCTGCCGAAAATATCTTTAATAGTATAAATAGTATTAAAAAAGTAAATCTGTCAACTATATACAGAATATTGAATTCATTAACCAATCAAAATGTTGTAATAAAACAACTCAAACAAGATGGAATTCACTATTATGAAATAAATGACAATACTCATAAACACAACCTTATATGTGATAGATGCCATAAAACAATAAAAATAGAAAATTGTCCACTAAAAGAGTTTGAGAATTCAATAAAACAAAAAATAAACTTTGACATTACAAGTCATATAATAGAATTTCATGGCATATGTAAAAATTGTCAAAAATAAAGAAAGAATTAAGCTTATTTGCCGCTTAATTCTTTTTTACTTTAATAATCAAAATATTTTAAATATCTTTCTTCTAACTTTTCCATATTTATAATTTTTATAAAATTATTTATATATTCATCTCTTCTATTGTTATAATCTAAATAATATGCATGCTCCCATAAATCAATTAAAAATAATGGATACAAGTTCAACTCATATACACTATTTTGATTAGGCGTACTAATCAGATCTAATTCATTATTCTTATTTATTACTAAAAATACATACCCAGATCCAAACATTTGATTTGATTTGATTTTAAATTCGGTCAAAAATCTGTTCATATTTGAATATTTATTAATAATAGCTTTAGTTATATTTATAGGTTCTTTACCTACTTTATTAGGATTAATTATATTAAAATATATTATATGATTTAATACACCGCCAGCATTATTTCTAACATTTATACGTATATTCTCCGGAAAAGTATACAAATTAGATAATATTTTTTCTAAAGTCCAACCATGAAACTCTGGATAATCTTTTAATATATCGTTTAATTTATCTATATATGCTTTTAAATGTTTATCATGATGTAACTTCATTGTCATTTCGCTTATAATTGGTTCTAAAGAGTTATATGGATATTCCAAATCAGGTAAACTAAATGGATAATGTTGTTTATTTAACATATTTATGTAATACCTCCTATTATATAATATATTAAACTTAATTTTTTGTTACTCTTAGATAAAATTTATATAATTATATTATCACATCTTTATTAAATATTTATTAGTAAGACAAAAAAAATCGACCTTTTCACAGTCGACAAATCAAATATCGTTTAATGAAACAATTATATATTTTGGTAGCGGCAGTAAGAATCGAACTTACGACACTACGGGTATGAACCGTATGCTCTAGCCAACTGAGCTATGCCGCCATTAATATTGACATTTAAAATTATACACTATTTGGTATTTAATGTCAATATTAAATAATAGTTTTTATAATAAAAAACTAAAAAGAACTAAAGTATAAAGTTTTATAATACTATAATTATTATACCAATATAATAATTATACTATACACTACACAATAAATATTATAATTTTTTTACTTATTTATTATTAAAATAACTACTTGTTTCTTGTAGATTAATATAACTTAACTGTCTTTCTACCTCATATGCCACTATAGCTACACTATTTGATAAATTCAAAGAACGAATCCCTTCTCTCATAGGAATTCTTACAGCATGATTAAAATTCTCAAGTATATAATCTTCTGGTAATCCTCTAGTTTCCGGTCCAAAAACCAAATAACAACCATCACTATATGAAATATCTGTATAAACCTTTTTAGATTTAGTAGATAACAAAAAAATATTATCAGATTTTACTTTTTTCTTAAAGTCTTCTAAATCTTCATATTCAATTATATCTAGCTTATCCCAATAATCAAGCCCAGCTCTTTTTACCGCCTTTTCAGATATATCAAAACCAAGTGGATGTACTAAATGTAAAGTTGCTCCTATTGCTGCACAAGTTCTTGCTATATTTCCTGTATTTTGTGGAATTTCAGGTTCTACTAAAACTATATTAATTGACATTATTAATCTCATCTTCTTTCTTAAAAAGGGGCTTAACCTTTTCTTCTAATACCTCATCATATTGTATCCAGTCATTTACATCTATTACTTTATATTCATTATCATTAATTCTTGCCACAACTTTTCCTATTCCCGCATTTATAATTACACGCTTACACATACTACAAGAATCTGTATTTTTAACATACTCACCTGTTTCTTTTTCTCTTCCTACCAAATATAAAGTAGCTCCTATTGTGTCCTTTCTTGATGCACTTATAATTGCATTTTGCTCTGCATGTACACTTCGACAAAGTTCGTACTTTTCACCACTTTTTATACCTAGCCTTTGTCTTGCACAATATCCAAGGTCACTACAATTTGCTCTACCCCTAGGTGAGCCAGTGTATCCTGTAGCGATAATCTCATCATTTTTTACTATTACAGCTCCGTAATTTCTTCTTATACATGTACCTCTTTTTTGTACAGTATCTGCCATATCCAAATAATAATTTGTCTTATCTCTCCTATTCATATAACTCATCTCCTTGTACTAAAATAATTATACATTCTATATAATAAAATGTCAAAGAATGTAATAAAAATTTTATACTTATCTTTTTAAAAACTAAAATAAATAGATTTAACAACAAAAAGTGCTATTAAAATTACATAGCACTTTTAAATTTATATTATTTATTGAAATTTTTAAACAATGGCTTAACCTTTTCTTCTAACACTTCATCATATTGTATCCAGTCATTTACATCTATTACTTTATATTCATTATCATTAATTCTTGCCACAACTTTTTCTATTCCTGCATTTATAATTACACGCTTACACATACTACAAGAATCTGTATTTTTAACATACTCACCTGTTTCTTTTTCTCTTCCTACCAAATATAAAGTAGCTCCTATTGTGTCCTTTCTTGATGCACTTATAATTGCATTTTGCTCTGCATGTACACTTCGACAAAGTTCGTACTTCTCACCACTTTTTATACCTAGTCTTTGTCTTGCACAATATCCAAGGTCACTACAATTTGCTCTACCTCTAGGTGAGCCAGTGTACCCTGTAGCGATAATCTCATCATTTTTTACTATTACAGCTCCGTAATTTCTTCTTATACATGTACCTCTCTTTAGTACAGTATCTGCCATATCTAAATAATAATTTATCTTATCTCTTCTACTCATTTTACTTTCCTCCAATCTTTATTAAAATATTAGACACAACAATACATATTGGCTATAATTATACAACTGTTATTTCCACCTGTCAATAAATAATAAATTTTAAATATATTATTTTCACATTATTTTTAGATATACTACTTAATTTCCATAAAAAAGAAGTGACTTTAATTAAAAAGTCAACTTCTTTTATGCGTTACTTCTTATCCATTTTTAGATTCTAACAAAAACTTTGCTTGCTTTTTAACATATTTTGTTGTAGATTTATTATAAAGATTTTTATAAACTTCTAACGAACACTTTGGATTTTTAAATAAAGCTAATTCTACTAATGGATTTAAATGGTGTGAAGATATTCTTTCTAGCATATCAACAGAAAACTTTTCACACTTTACAATAGTACATTTTCTCTCTATAGAGGAAGAAGAATATTTATAATCAAACTCAGCAACATAGTTTTCAATAATTGTTTTTGCGTTTTCACTTAAACCTGATAAATCCATATCAACTTGAGAAAGAAGTTCTAAAAATATCCCAAACTGAGATCCATGAGTTAAAAGATCCGTTCTTTCAAATGCATAATTAATTAAATCTATTCGTTTACTACATACAAGATCACTTTTTAATTCAACTCCTTCTTGAAAAAGCATATACAAAGCATATTCTACTACTTTTTTCATAATATTAAAACTGGCAAAGGGGAATCTCAATAATATTTTTAAACAGCTCACATAAAACTTAGGAAGTTCTTCTTTCGAACCTTTTAATTCAGAAAGAGTACATTCAAAGAAATCATTTAAGACACTTTCAGGAATGATACTACCAGCCTGTATTGATTCAAAAAAGAGTTCACAATATGAAACAAATCTAAACTTATTATCACTACTTTTTTCTTTTATTTGTTCATATAAAGAGCATATTTCTTTTTTTGTTAAAATCCCATCTGTTTCTAAAATTTTACCTAATATAAACCACTCATCTTTTAAAGTTTCGCTATAAGAAGTTTCAATTTTAAATTTAAACTTTTTATGCAAAGCTATATACAATCTTAAATCTCTAGTCCATTCTGATTCTATCAATAGATCAACATATGATTTCAACAATGGGTCTTTTTCTATTATATTAATATCCTTAAAGTTTTTGTGAAGTAATATTTTTCCTATATATAAGGAGCCTCCTCCATTATATAAATACCGAAGTGCAGTATTTAATACTATCTTCAAATCCTCTTCTAAAATATCCTCCCTAAAAACAAGCTGATAACGAACTAAAGGGTTAATATCATTTGCCAATACCCTAACTAACTCTTGAGGTAAATATTTATTATGAGCAAGTGCCGTTCTTAATTCAAAATACCTATCTTCATATTCTATATCACGAGCTGAGCCTTGAATATGATAATTACATCTATGAAGATATGTATATGAACGTTCCAAATATGGGGAAAGTGCAGGGGTATCAAGCTTGTTAGTAATTATTAAGTGCTCCAAAAAGTTTTCAGTTGTTTTAGCATAAAGTAATAACTCTTCTAAAACTTTTACGTCAGATACCTCCCGTATTCTTTTTAAACTCATTAACTTAATTTACATTTAAAAATGGTTTTAATATGCTAAAAAGACCTTAAATAGTAACCATGACAACATAATTTAGGGTCTTTTAAAAATAATTTATTCTTTTCTAATTTTTTATATTGTAGATAAGAAAAAATAAGTATATTAGTTTTCAAACTCAATATATTTCATGTAATGTTTGGCGTTATTTTTCCAAGGGAAGCATTGTATAAAGTAGTCCAAGTTATTTGACCTACTACTGCGTCAGGTTCTAAACCAAACATCCTTTGAAAAGTTATAATTGAATTTTTAGTTTCAGGTCCAAAAAAGCCATCAATTTTTACTTTCGGAACAGCTGGAAAAATGTTTGCAACTTTATTTATATACTCTTGTAATTCAGTAACGTATCTTCCTTGACTCCCCTCTTTTACAACATTATTAGATTGATCTAAACCTTCATTATCACTAACTTCATGTCTTAGATTAGATTCTAAAGCACTCCTTTTACTATGTATTAATTGTAACTTACTCCAAGTAAGCATATCTACTATTCCTGTATCATAGATTCCCATTAATTCTTGAAATCTTTTTACCGATTTCATTGTTTCCTCTCCATACATTCCATCTATTTTTAACATTGGAATTGATGGGTACAATTCTACTAAATCCACAAGCATTTCTTGTAATTTTTTTACATTTTCGCCTTGTTCACCTTTCTTTATTTTTATATTAGAATGATTTATCATATTTCTATTCATACTTGGTTTCATGCTCATATTTACTTTTCTTTTTTTTCTTAACATATTTTCACTTCACCTTCCATTAGTATATATTACTAATTATAATTAGAGTTTATGAATAAAAGTTGATATTTTTTATGCATCGTTATATAATTATCAAAAAGGTGATTGTATGAAACATATTATTTTAGTAAATCCTGTATCTGGAAATCATAAAGGAAAAAAACATGGTATTATAGTTAATAAATTACTAAAAAAGTATAATATTAAATCAAAATTAATAATTTCTGAATATCCAGGACACTTAACCAAAATCGTAAAAAAATTTTCCTCAAAAGAAAAATGCAGATTTTACAGCATAGGTGGAGATGGAACTTTAAATGAAGTAGTTAGTGGAATTATTGGATCAGACTCCGAAATTGTTATTATACCATGCGGCACTGGTAACGATTTTATAAAAAGTATTTCAAAATACAATAGTCTAAGAAAAATAATTAAAGAATCTTTAAATAAAGAAAGTACTAAAATAGATGTCATCAAATTAAATAATAACAGATACTGTATAAATATATTAAATATGGGATTTGACGCTATGGTTGCTAAAAATGTAGATATATTTAGAAAAGTTCCTTTTATATCTGGTAAACTAAAATATAATCTATCAATTTTCTATACTTTACTTAGCAACAAAAATTTTAAGTTTAAAATAAGATATGATAACAGTACTTATACAAAAGGTTCTTTTACACTAGTAGCTATATGTAATGGTAAATATTATGGAGGAGGAATTTCTCCTTGTAACGATGCCAAAGTCGATGACGGTATACTTAATATTTGTGCAATTGATTCAACTAGAGTTAGACATAAAATAAAACTACTTCCAAAATACCAAAAAGGACTTCACGTCAACCTACCCCAAGTTCATTTAAATAAATGTAATACAATATCTATTGTGTCAACTCATAAATTTCCAGTAAGTATTGATGGTGAGATTACCTACACTAACAGATTGAAAGTAAGCATTATAAAAAAAGCTATAAATATTGTGCATATAATATAAAAAGCACACCTCAAGATTCATTGAGGCTGTGCCTTTTTTACATATTCTTTACTATATATCTTAACAAATAATAAGCATCTGTAATATCTATATCTCCACTATCATCCATATCAATTGTTTTTATCTGATTATCTGTATACACTTCTTCTTTAACAATAGACCTAAGCAACATATATGCATCCGAGATATCTACAGTACCATTTTCATCATAATCACCCTTTAAAGAAGTTAAATATTGTGATATATCTAATACATGTACATTAAGCTTGTTTGAATCTGTTGTTGTCCAATAAATTTTATCATTGTTATATACATATAATTCCTCATCATTCATATTAACATTAGGAATAAAAGTAGGCTCCAAAATTACATTTGCATTTTTATCTATTATCATATAATACATATCACGCTTTGAACTATTTACAGGGACATAACCCTGATATTCTCCACTAGTACTATAGTTTTCCTTAATTGCAAATTGTTCCCACAAAATTACAATATTTTCACCTTTTACTTTTACTGCTCTTACTAAAATTACAGAATTATTTTTTAAATCAGTTAACCACTTTATACCGTAATCTTTTTCATCTCCATTTAAATAAAGTCTACCGTATCCGTTATATTCTGATGGAGTACCACTTGCCTCTCTTATTGAAGTATTTTTTAAAAGTTGCATATCTTCTGCTAAGTTCATATTATAAAAATTTTTTGAATACTTTTGTACAAAAACATTCCATTCCTCATTTATTCCATTACCATATGATCTACTTAACACAGGTTCAAGTCCACCAACATACATATATCCATCAGATAATTCAATTAAATTTCCAAGCACAGAATAAGTATTGTTATATCCATAACTTCCCGGACCACCTTCACTAAAATGAACCATTTTCTTAGTTGATTTATTTAAAATATTAGCACTTACTTGTTCTTCATAGTATTCGTATATTTTGGTAAGCATTAATCCTCTTGTAGAACCGTGAAGTACCTGCATCTCCTACCTCCATCATAAGAAACTGACCATCTGAAGTAGGTATAATTCTTTGTCCTAAGGAATGTGATATACTATGACTATAAATATAACTATATCTTGGTCTATTTTCAGGAGCCATCTCTTCATCTCTATAATTGCTTAAAAACTGTAAGGTATCTGGATCAATAAACATTACCATACTACTTTGATGGCTATTAAACATATTTCTACCAAAAAAACATGCAATAACTCCATTATTTACAGTTAAACTACAATTTGCATTATAAAAAGGTACAGAAGTTCCATTATTATCATAATATGTACTAGTATTTAAATCCACACCTAAATATTCACGTACATTTATTTGTTTTCCTTCACTATCATACTTGGCCAAAGCCATTACCTTTTCTTGATCTCTTTGCTCTGTTGTTGTATAATTTGCCATTCTCGAATACATTACATACAAATAACCCTCATAATACAAAGCATTGGCAAAATTGTATGTAAGTATATCTGCTGCTGAACTTGGATTTATTTCATTTTTTAAATTATAGAACAAGGGCCATTTTCTTGTTTTTATTATATTCATATTCTCATCAAAAGTAGTCCAAAATACATTATCATCACTTACATATACGCTATTAAATCTTGATTTTTCATCAATAAAATCATATGTACTAGCTGGTTTGCAAAACGCATATGTTCCTATATTTATAATTAAATCTGTAGATTTATTTTTTTCCTCTGTTTGAAAAGAATACGTTTTTATATTTTCTGTAGCATACACATTATCAATTAAAAAATAAAATAAAATCAAACCAATTCCTAAAAAAATTTTTAAACTAAAACTTTTCATATAGAAATACTCCTTATACAATATAAAACAAATTCCTAAGTAATTATATTTAATTTCTTATCTCACGTTTAATCAATTTGGCTTGAACAACTACTCTATAGTCATCATTATTAGCACAGGTTGATAATGTAAGAATACTATCTTTACTATCTACTTCACAATTAAACTCATGTATACTTCTACTTTTCATTGTATCTAAAAAAGATATGTAATCATCATCAGTTTCAAAATATGTTGTTAAATATTTAGCCTCTTTATCTATAGTATAAATAGAAAACACCTGCCACATTGTGTTATATTTTGGTGTAGATAAGTAAATTATAGTATTATCTCTATTTTCATACCAATTACTATTTAATGTGTTAAGCAAACTACCAAACATAGTAGTATTTCTCCTATTATGACCATAAATAATTGTATTTCTTCCAAAATTTTGTAGATTACATCTATAATCTGCAAATATCCAACCTGCGGAATTTTTCGATTTATCAAAGGCATGGGTTAAATAATAGTCATTATCGGTAGTTTGCACAACAGGATAATTAACGTTTGTTCCGTGGTACCTTAAGCCAAGCCACCGTATCAGTATTTTTTTCATTTAAAGCCGTAAAATCAACAGACATAAAAGGTAGTGACATATAATAGTAATAATCATTAACGTAATTTGCATTTAGGTTTTCCTCATTTGGTTCATTTATCTTCTCTATAACATCACCTTGAGTATCGGTGATTTCCACGCTTTCTAAAACATCAGTTGTTACATCTTTTGAATGTTTATTATTTATAAACCAATCAGTTAATTTATAACTACAATAAATAAATACCAAAATAGCAATTATTAGAACAATATTCCTTATATTTATTTGCTTTTTTATAATTTTTCTTGAATTATTTTTTTTATTTCTTTTACTACTATATCCACTAACATTATTACTTTCTTTATTCGTATTTCCAACTCTATGTCTAGCTTTATTCATTATCTATCCTCTCAATTATTACATATTTTTCACTACATATCTAAGAAGCATGTAAGCATCAGTTATATCTATTTCTTCATCATCATTGCTAAAATTAGCCGCAGGTAATATACTTGCTTTTATCATATCATAATCTAGTCTAGTAACTATAAACCTTAAAATATAATATGCATCAGTAATTTCAATTACCGAATTATTATCAATATCACCAAGTAAATAATTCATATTGCAATTTACATTGCAAGTAACTTCCTTGTCTAATTCTTCTGATCTAACTGTAATTACACTACTACCAGCTCCAACAGATGTAACTGTGCCATTTTTATCTACTGTTGCTGCATAATTATTATCTGATGTAAATGAAAGTGTACTAGTATCTAATACTTTACCCTTAAAATTAACAACTAATTGCTCTTTTACATTTTTATTTGTAAAATTAATAGTGCTTTTATTTAATGTTAAATCAAAATCATCATCAGATTTTTCTAAAACTTGAACTACCATATTTTCTGACATAGCTTCAAATTCTGCAACATATTGAATATAACCATTTTCATTTGCTTCTGAGTTTTTTGTAAGATTTATTTTATTACCATTTACATCTAAATAATAATATGTATCTAAATCGTTTTGTTTAGAAAATATCTGAACAGAAAGTTTTGTTCCTTCTACAACATAACTTGTAGATATAACTTCTACACCTTTATTAAATATAAATACAGAAATATCATCATTACTACTATAAGTTAAAGTATATAGACTAGATGCATCTGGTAAATTATCTATTTGGTTTTCTAAAGCATATTTAGTTGAGTTACAATTACTTGTTTCATAACACCAATATGGTGGATTTCCATTTGAAGACCAAGGCGTATGATCTTGTAAAAATTCAGAATTAGTTAAGTTAAAATAATTATAATATGGATCTCTAAAAGGAGGTGTTCCATTAGTAATTATTGGATCATCCCAAGTAACATCTACATTATACCATTCATTATCAAGTTTTACTTGGTTCCATGCATGACCACCACCATTTGCAGTTCCAACTACTAAATTACAATCTATTCCACTTGCATTAAGAAGTAATGAAAAAGCTTTAGCATATCCTTCGCAAACTGGATTTGTATTTGGATCATCGTCAAAAACTCCAACAATATTATGTGCAAATGCACTAGATTCTGGATCTCCGCTTGAGTCAAGAGCATAATCGTTATAATAAATCAACCTATCATGAATCATTAACTCTTTTTGAAAATCATTTGACATTGGTGAGACATAATTAAGGTAATATTGTATATTTTTTTCAATAGTATCATTTAGATTACTTCTTGTTTCTGCTAAAGCATATTCTGCTTTTGTTATAAGAATTACATTTGAAACTATACCACTTGAATTATATGAATACAAAATAGAGTCCAACCAATAATAAATAGGATTATCATAATAAAAACTTAAATAGATTTTATATATATCGTTTATATTCAAACCATATTCTGATGTTGAAAAACTAACCGCTGGATACACATTTCCAACTCCTGAAATATTAGTAAGTATTGAATCCTCTGTTGAATTGTGAAATACACTTGCAGCATATAACATGTGTGCATATGCATTCTTTTTATTATTAGCATCTAATTTTTCATACCCATAATTAGAACCATAACTATTTGTAGAAAAAGCTTCATAACTTGGAATAGATAAAATTCCTTCTACTTCTTTATCTTTTAACGCTTTTACTTGTTCTTCACTTATTTCATAAGCTTTAATCTCTTCTAAATTTCCTACAACTTTTTCACTTTCAACTTCTACTGCATTCACAAGATTTAGTGGTGTTAAAGTTGTAAATAACATTATAAATAATATAATTATACTTAATATTTTATTTTTTTTCATTTTTCATTTTCCTTTCCTTTTTACGTTTTAAAAGGATTATACCAATTATTACAAAAACAATTATTACAACAATTGCAATAATAATGTATATGTTTTTCCTAGTAAATAGACTTAAACTACCATCAACATTTTCTTCTTGATTTAATATATTTAGCTCATTTATTTCTTCATCAGTAGGTATACTAAGTGTTGCTTTATCTATAACTTCATCATCAATCAATGCTTCTATTTCAACATCTCCATTACCAAGTATTGTTATATTACCATTTTCATCTACTATAGCTTTAGTTTCATCAAGTGAACGATAAGTTATTTTTTTATTATTTAAAGAATTATCTTTTACATTTACTTTAAATGACCCATCTTCATTTTTTACAATCTCAATCTTATCATTTGTAGTTGAAGAAGTTAACCCTCCTTCTTCAATTTGTAAAACTATTGCACCATTTGAAATATTATATTCAACATCAACTACTTGCTCTTCCCCTATATCATTAATAAATTCAGACATTTTCAGTTCAAGAGGTATTTTCCCATCTGTAATATTTTCTTTTACTTTAAAAATAACACTCATTAATTTACCATTTGAATTTACAACATCTGCTGATACACAAGCTTGCTTTACACTACCTTTTTCTTCATTATTTGATATAATTGCAAGTTTAGAACTTACTACTTCACCATTACTACCTGAAATGTACTCGAGTTTATTTGAATCATAATATAATTCCATTTGATAACCTACAAATCCGGTATTATCATTTATACTTATATCAACAGTAACTTCTTGTCCTGCTTTTGTAGTAGGACTACTTACACTTAAATTAGCAACCCCAAAAACATTTGTAGATAAAATAATACTAAATATACAAATAACTACAAATATTTTTGATATTCTATATTTCATTACTTCCTCCTATATATAAAACTATATATCAAAAAAGAGAGTATTAAGTAAAGTTGAATACTCTCTTTTATATTTCAATCAATACTTATATTATTTTTCTTTGATTGATTTTTTCTTTTTAATTATAAATAGTATAGTTCCAAAAGATGCTACCATGCCAGCTACCAATAATCCCACATTTATATCAGAAGTTGCTGGAGAAATAGTTTCTACTTCTTCTGGTTTTATATACATTTCATATGTATCTTCAAAAGTATTACCATATTCTGTAGTTATAAATGCTGTAAATTTAACATTTCCTTCTTTTAAAGCTGTAACATTACCTTCATTATCAATTGTAGCTATTGATGGATCTGATGAAGTCCATATAACAGTAACATTATCAGTTGCATTATCTGGATTTAACTTATATGAAAGTTTAAATGAATTTCCAGCTTGCACTTTAGACATATCTATATTGTCTTTATCTATAGTGATAGTATCAACATGTACTTCTTTTACAGAAATATCACATGTTGCAGATAGTGTATCATTTGATTTAGAAGTAGCTGTTATTGTAACTTCTCCTTCTTTTAAAGCTGTAACATTACCATTTTCATCTACTATTGCAATAGATTCATCACTTGATTTCCAAGTTACATCTGTATCATCAGTTGTATTTTCCGGATTACATATCACTGACAACTTAAGTGATTTTCCCTTTAATACTTCAGCCGTTGACTCACTTAATGCTATTGAATCAAGCGGAATTCTTTTTGTCTTTACAGTACAAGTTGCTTTTATACTATCATCTACTACAGAAGTAGCTGTTATTTTAACTTCTCCTTCTTTTAAAGCTGTAACTTTACCATTTTCATCTACTGTTGCTATTTCATCACTACTTGATGTCCATTTAATCCCTTTATTATCAGAAGTATCTTCTGGATTATATGTAACTATTAGTGTCTCACTTTGCTTTATTAATATTTCAGTATTTGTTTTATTAAGAGAAATACTTTGTAGAGGCACTTCTACAGTCACAGTACATATTGCTTTTATACTGCCATTTGCTACAGAAGTAGCTGTAATTTGAACTGTTCCTGCTTTATTTGCTGTAACTACACCTGTATTTTCATCTACTGTTGCTATCTCGTTATTACTTGAAGTCCACTTTACAGCTGTATTATCAGTTGTATCTGATGGTATAGGAGTAGCAGTTAATGTTATAGTATCTTGCCCCATAACTCCTCTTTTTAAAGTTACACTTTTATTATTAAGCTCTATTCCTGTAAGTGTTACAGTAACATTAACCAAACAAGTATCTTTTAATAAAGGATTTGTTTTTGATGTAGCAGTTATTGTTACTGGTGATCCCTTCTTAGTTGGTGCAAGTGCTTTAATTTCGCCTGTACTTTCATCTACACTCACAACAGATGAATCTGATGAACTCCATGTTAAATCCGTATTATCTGTTGTATTTTCTGGTAGACATTTAGCTTTTAATATTTTACTTGTTCCTTTTTCTAAAGTAACTTCTGTTTCTTCTATTTGAACACCTTCAAGTGGTATAGGCAAAATAGTTATATCACATGTTGCTATAGCACTATTATTTGATGTTGAAGTAGCTGTAATTGTTACTGGAGTTGAACCAGTTGGCGCTAAAGTAGTTACCACACCATTTAATACAGTTGCTTTAGTATCATCTGATGATTCCCAAACAATTCCTTTTAAACTTTCTGTTACATCATCTGGAGTATAAATAACATTTAAAGTTGCTTTATCCCCTGTAGTAACTTCCATTTCATCTTTGTCTAAAGCTATACTTTGAACTGGTGTTATAACAGTAATCGTTGTTGTAGCCTCTTTTCCACCAATAGTTGCTTTAATTTCTACTGTTCCATCAGAAACTGCTGTTACTGTTGCAGTAGTAGCATCTCTTTTTGTAACAGTTGCAATTGATTTATCAGCAGACACCCACTCTACATCTGAATTTTCTAATGCTCCTTCAGGATTAATTGTTGCAGTTAAAGTTGTTGTATCTTTACCAGAAATTTTTCTTTCTAATGTAATATCTTGTTCATTAATTACAACACTAGATACAGGAACTGTTACAGAAACATCACAAGTAGCCTCAAATTTTCCTACTATTGCTGTAATTGTTACTGGAGTATTTCTTTGAGTAACAGCTACACCGACAATTTTAGCTGTATTTTCTGTTAATTTTTCTACTCTTACTTTACTATCATCTGATGATTTCCAAGTAACGTCTTTATTATCAGTTGTATTTTCTGGATCATATGAAACTATTAAAGTATCTTCATCATTTAATTCCATACTTACTTGAGATTTATTTAAGTTAATACCAGTAAGCGGAGCTTTAACATTTACTGTAACTGTATCTGTTTTATTATTCTTAGTTGTTGCAGTTATAGTTGTTGTTCCTGCTTTTACTCCTGTTACTTTTCCATCTGTACTTACTGTTGCTATACTTGTATTTTGACTTGTCCATGTAACTTCTTTGGTGTCAGTCGTATTCTCCGGATTATATGTTACATTAATTGCTTCAGATGTATCACCCTCATTTATCTCAATAGTTTTTGGTGATAATTCTATACTTGATATAGGAGCTTTAACATTTATTGTACAAGAAGCAGATATTGTACCATTTGCTTTTGAAGTAGCAGTTACAGTTGTTGTTCCTGCTTTTACTCCTGTTACTTTTCCATCTGTACTCACTGTTGCTATATCTTTATCTTTACTTGTCCATGTAACTTCTTTACTATCAGTTGTATTTTCTGGATTATATGTTACACCAATTGCCTCAGATGTCTCACCTTCATTTATATCTAATTCTGTTGACTTTAAAGTAATTCCTTTTAAAGGTGCATTTACAAATACATTTGTATTATCTGTAACATCATAAGTCAGATCTTTTACAGTATCATCATCTGCAGAAATAGGAGCATTAAATTTAGCATTACTTTTTATACTAAATTCAAGTTCCCCAGCAGCACCATCCAAAACATCAAAAGTAGCTTCTAATAAACTTCCAGCTTGTGTTATTGTAACTGGTACATCAGACATAGCACCCATTTCAGCCACATTAACTTGTCCAGCTTTACTATTTACAGATGCCATCGCTGTACCAGTTTTAAGTGGAGTTGTGCACTGCTGAGTTGTTGTTGATAATTTTGTATTATCATACATTAATGAGAAACTATAAGCACAAAGATTTGTGTTAGCTGGTATTTTTACATACACAGTAACTTGATCTCCTACTTCAACAGTTTCTTTATCAGCTTCAATAGTAATAGTAAAATCTGCTGTAGCAGCAACAATTATATTTACAGGCACAATTGTTAAAAATAGCATAAATACCATTACAATTGAAAACACTTTTTTGGTAAGAATTCCCATTTTCATCTCTTCCTCCTTGTTATACATAAAACTATAATAATTATATTATATAAAAAAATAAAAGTCAACAAAAAACAATTATTATTTGAGCAAAAATACAGGCAATTTTTGTCAAATTTTGTTTAAATACTATTACATATTTTTAACTATATATCTCAATAGATAATAAGCGTCTGTAATATCTACATTTCCACTATCATCCATATCTACAATCTGCACTTTAAGTGAAGTAAGTTCTTCTTCTTTTACAATTGATCTAAGCAGTAAATATGCATCTGTTATTTCCACTTCACCATTTTCGTCGTAATCTCCCTTAATATAATCTGGGTCATCAATGTTGTTTTTCACAGTAACAGATATAGTCTTACTAACATTTGAACCATCTAAACTATCTACAATTATAGTGGCTTTTCCAGCAGCATTTGCAATAATTTTACCATCTTGTCTAATTGTAGCTACTTTTTCATTTGATGATGTATATTTAATCAATTTATTAGTTGCATCTTCTGGATATATTTTAGCATCAACATTTTTTTCTTCACCAACTAGCAAATTTAACGTATTAACATCTAAAACAATATCTTGAACACTAATTTCATCAAACTTAGAAAAATTGGCAAACACACTTCTATAAGTATAATCTGTAATTTCATTATTTGCAGAATTCATAACATTATGAAGCGTAATTTCAAAAACATCTCCGTTTTCATAAGCTATAGTATCATTTCTAAATGTCAAAAGACTACTTCCAGTAACTTGTAAAAACTTATCCGAATCATTTTTATTTTGTTGAGTAATCTCATATACTTTACCACTATTTAAACATTTTATAGTGACTTCACTTTCAGATGTAAATTTATAATTTTTATAAAATCTAGCTGTCCAATTTCCAATTCCATTATACGCTAAGTCCATCGTAAAAATACCATTACTTGGCCACGCAACAAGCTCATTTAAAAAACCTTCAAATCCAGAAAACTTATGGGCTGCTTGCCATCCAAAAGAAAGACCTGAACCTACTGCTCCAACTCCCCACTTAGTGGCAGAAGGATCTAATAAATTATATCTATGTCCACATTCTACAGGATCTCCATAGGCATCATTTAATGCTGAAGGTATAGATGATTGTATATCACCTGTATATAAATTTTCTGTCATATAGCTTTGTGCCTTCTTAAAGAAATCATCACTTACACCATCAGGTTGTTCTGGATAATGTCCAGAAGTATATCCTTTAATATTGTTATATGCAACTAAAGTCGCCTTATGTTGTGCTGCATCTACTATATCTTGATCTAGCTCTAATTGATGTAATCCTAGACCTACCCTTGCAAGGTTTATATAGTCTGTAACCATAAGAAGTGCCATATCTGACCACTTTCCAGCTACAAGTGGTAATTCCTTATATACAGGTTCTACATCATAATTTCTAACAATTGCTTGACCATGTGTATTATATTCTTTATATTTTAATTTTACCGCCTCAAGCAAAGACAATTCATTAGCAGTTAATTCAACATTTTTCTTTTGTTCTAAAAAAGCCGGATCAACAAATACTATAGTAGTAAACATATTAAATGTACTTTTGTCCAGTAATTTCATATCATAAAATACATATTTATAATTTTCAGCTCTTGTATAATTTTCTGTGTTTCTTCCAAGCATCATTGGATTTGGTAATTCATAGTCTAAAAAATCTGTTCTTGACAAGACTAAAGATACATATTTGGTTTTCCCTGTACTTTTAGCAAAATTATATAAATCCGTTCCATTATCCTTTAGTTCCTCATTCATATAAAATATATCTTCATCAATATACGTTTGTGGAAATTCATAATTATGTTTTTTAGCAAGAATTCTGCTTACAATCAACGAACTCTTTTGTAAATCATATAAAAAATCTGATGAACTTAAAAAATTAGTTTTATATTTACTAACATCAGAAGCACTAACATTATACTCATACACCCCGTTTACAAGCTCGTTATCATCATAAATTGCTGTTCCTGACATATTTGATACAACAGAAGAGTATTTATCACCTTGTGCATATTTTCTTGAAACAAAATCTCCATTTATACAACCATATCCCTTTATCTGCCCTTTTTCATCAGTCTCTATATGTAACATCCAAGTATACTCATCATCATAATACGTATATGCTTTTCCTCCAAATGCAGATGCACACTCAATTCTTGGTTGTCCAAAATTATCGTTTATTTGTTCTACTGTTGTACTTGTTTTTATAATAAAACTTTTAAATTTTAACAACTCATCTGAAGCAAGCGAAGTTGCACTCACCTTAGTACTAAATATGATAAATAATAAAAATAAAATGAAACATAAAAGAATACTCTTTAGTTGCTTTTTCATAAAATATTCATTCCCTTCTTCTATAAAAATTATATATCATTTTAATCCCTTTTTGCAAGTATTTTTACACTTTTATTTATATTAACTATTACCATAAACAAATTAATTGCTTAAGTGTTTTATTTATGATATAATAACAAGTATATTAATGGAGGTTATTAAATGGAAAACTTGAAAAATACAAAAAGATTTATATATATTCTTTTACTTTTTTGTATTATATCTATTTATAGTATAATTATTTCTACTACAAATGCAGCTTCATTTAGCTTTAAAAGAAAATCTATTAACGTATATGATACATTTGATTTAAAAAGTATTATAAATGAAAGTAATAACATAACTAGTTATTCTAGTTCTGATAATTCAATTGTATCAGTAAATAATAATGGAATAATTACAGGAAATAAAATGGGGCAGGCAACAATTTACGCAACAGATAACACTGGAAATACTATAAACTGTCTTGTATCTGTTGGATTTTTTACAGGAATAGACATTTCTACTTTTAATAATAACGTAAATTGGGACAAAGTAAAAAAAGAAGGTATTGATTTTGTTATGATACGTTCTTCTTACGGTTGGTATGATCAATATGATGCAGCTGCTGGTAAAGAATATAACTTTCAATACGACGCTCAACTATATAATAATATAAAAGGAGCAAGTGATTATGGCATCCCTTTTGGTATATATCATTATTCATATGCACAAAATACTACTCAAGCAGCTTTAGAAGCAGAATATACTATTAATGCATTAAGAAGTACAGGAAACTATGCAAATAATATCTCTCTACCAGTGGCATATGATGTGGAAGATAGTAGTTGGCAAGGCTCACTTGATAAAAATACACTCACAGATATAGTAATAACTTACTGTACTAAAATAAAAGAAGCTGGATATTCTCCAATGATTTATGCAAACAAGAATTGGTTTATAAATCACTTAGATATAGATAGGTTAAATGCTCTTGGCTATGATTTTTGGTATGCTTTATGGCCTAATAATCCGAATTTTATAAATCAAATAAAAATTGGAGATACTGGAATAGTTCCTTTAATTTGGCAATACACCTCAGATGGCTATTTAGATGGAGCAAATACAAATTCTGGAAGACTTGATATGAATATAATGTATATGAAAGAAAGAGTTAAAATTGATTTTATAAACGATGGAATTGCTCTTACCTCAAAAATAATAGATAAAGATGGAAATATTTCAAATTTGCCAACAGTCTCTAAAAGTGGATATTATTTTAAAGGTTGGCAAGATCAAAATGGTAACATAGTAAGTACCTCAACTTTATTTTCAAGTAATACTACATTAACTGCTATTTATGAAAAAATAATTCCTCTTGAAAATATATCACTAAATATAACTTCAAATTACTTACTAAAAGGAAACACTCTTAACTTACAAGTTTCATACACTCCAGAAAACACTAATGTTAATAAAAATATAATCTGGGAATCAAGTGATAATTCTATTGCAACAGTAGATAACGGAAATGTTCTAGGCATATCACGAGGAGATGTAACAATTACTGCAAAATCCAAATATAATGAGCAAATAATTGCCAAAGCAAAAATTACAATATATGAAGAGTTACAGGGTGATATCTCTAATGATGGAACTGTTGACATCACAGATGCTTATTTACTTCTACGTTCAATTGTTAACTCTAACGATCTTGAGCTTCCCGCAGAAAATTTACCTAATGGGGATTTTAATGAGGATAACATTATCAATATAACAGATGCATATTACTTATTAAGATTTATCGTTAAAAATATGTAAAGAAATTATATATTTAAAGTAATTTTAAACCCTATCAAAAAACACGAGATAAAAATTTAATCTCGTGTTTTCTATTATTCATCTATTTCAACATTTTCTCTTGGTTTTAATAATGGATAAAGAACTACATCACGTATGTTATAACTATTAGTTAAGAATTGTAAAAATCTATCAACTCCAAGTCCCCAACCAGAAATAGGAGGCATACCATACTCCATAGCCTTAATATATTCATGGTCATAACTCATAGCTTCTTCGTCTCCATTTTCTTTTAATTTACTTTGCTCCAAAAATCTTTTTTGTTGTTCTACCGAATCTACAAGTTCTGAATATCCATTTATTATTTCTTGTCCATTTACAATAAGCTGAAATCTATCAGTAAGTGCTGGATTTTCATCATTAGCACGTGCTAAAGGTGATAAATCAATTGGATGATTAATTAAAAATGTTGGTTTTATAACCTTAGGTCTACTTACCTTTTTATACAATTGATCTATCAAGTTTCCTCTTCCAAGTGATTCTAAATTATCTACTTCAAGCTCTATTTTATTTTTCTTTATCTCTTCTAATAATTCTTTAGCTGTAGTAAATTTATCTATGTCAACACCACAGTCTTTTATTAATAGATCTCTAAAACTTACTACATCCCACTCTCCACCAAAATCAATCTCTTGTTCACCTATTTTCACCTTTAGGTTTCCATCAAATAAATTTGAAATTATATACACAACCATATCGTGCATTAAACGCATATTATCCTCAAAATTCCAATATGCACTATATCCTTCTACCATAGTAAAGTCTTGAAGATGATTTACGCTTATTCCTTCATTTCTAAAATCTCTTGCTATTTCAAATATATTTGTAAAACCACCTATAATTAATTTTTTTAAAGTTAACTCAGGAGATATTCTTAAATATACATCTGTATTATACATATTATGATGCGTTATAAAAGGTCTTGCAGTAGCACCAGAGGCAGTATTTTGCAATACAGGAGTTTCTACTTCTATAAACCCTTTACTATCTAAAAAATCTCTCATTAATTTTATAAATTTAGATCTAAGTAAAAATCTTTTTTTAGTTTCATCATTCATTATCAAATCTAAATGTCTTTCTCTATACAGTAATTCCCTGTTTGTTACTCCATGAAATTTTTCCGGAAGAGGTCTTAAAGATTTCCCTAGAAATGTATATTCTTTTACTCTTATAGTCTTTTCTCCTGTTTGCGTAACAAAAGTTTCTCCACTAACTCCAATAAAGTCTCCAACATCTAAAGTTTCATGAATTAGTTTGTATAAATCCTCTCCAACTTCATCTTTTTTTATACAAAGTTGAATTCTTCCCTCAATGTCTCTTAAATCTAAAAAGCTAATTTTTCCCATTTTTCTTTTAGACATAACACGTCCTGCGACTCTTACATTTTCTACACCTTCTTCTAATTCTCTTGCTTCTTTCAAAGAGTGTGTAATCTCAAACTTGTCAGGCCTAACATTTACATTAGCTTGTCTAAGTTTTTCCTGTTTTTCTTCTCTTACTCTTCTTAATTCGTTTATTTCTCCCACTTTTTTCCTCCTACATTCTACAATCTTTTTATAGAAATGATTTTATATTTTGAAATTCCACCAGGTGTTTCAACTTCAACTTCATCACCTTTTTTTCTTCCTATTAATGCTTTTCCAACAGGTGATTCATTTGAGATTTTATTTTCAGCCATATTAACTTCTGTTGCCCCTACTATACCATAAGATACCTCTTCATCAAACTCAAAATCATACACAGTTACAAGTGTTCCCACTCCAACTTTTCTTGTAGATATAACATCATCATCAACAATTTTAGCATGTCTTAAAGTGTTTTCTATTTCTAATATTCTTGCCTCAAGTAAAGCTTGCTCATTTTTAGCGTCATCATATTCAGAATTCTCAGATATATCTCCAAATTCTCTAGCAACTTTTATTCTTTCAGCGACCTCCATTTTCTTAGGTCCTTTCAACTGTTTTAATTCTTCCTCTAACTTTTTATATCCTTCTTCAGTTAACATTATTTCTCTTTCTTCCAATTTTTTCTCCCCCTTAAGCTCTAAAATATTATATACTATATGTCAAGTTATAAGTCTAATTATATAAACTTCCAAGCTCTGTTTTACAAAAATTATCAACATCTAAGTTTAATCTATTAAACAAAGTATCAATATACTTTTTATTTTTCTCATATAATTTATATTCTTTACTATATACATCATCATCTACATCAGTTATATCCAATATATATGCTTTTTTATTTAATACATAATGAGAAATCAAATATTTTTTTCTATTTTGACTGTATATAATATAAAAATCATAGTTTTGTATATTTCTTTTTTGAATTATTTCCATAGAAGAGCCATACTCATTATTTATATCATTTACTTCTTTAGAAAGTCTTTTATAATCACCTTTGGAAATATTTGACATTCTTAATATATCTACAAATTTATACTCTTCTAAATATTCTTTTAACTTTTCTTTTTCAAAATCCTTTATATCATCAACAACAACTAAAATTCTAAATTTACTTTTGTCAATTTTATTATTTAAAATATAGTTCTTTAGATATATACTATCATGATTTTTTAAGTCATTATCTGATTTAATATATTTACAATTACCATTAATTATATGTAGAATTTTTTTTATTTCGTTTCTTATATAATCCATACCATTAAATTTTTTACTAAAAACCACATTGATATCTTTAATATTTTTTATATAACTCTTAATAAATTTCTTAAAAAAATAAATATTCTTTCTCGAAATAACAAATTTATCAATGTTGATTTTTAAAAATAAAGTAGTACTAGTTTTAGTTTTTAGTAATTTATCTTCTTTTATAACAAATCCCAACTTTTTCAAAAATAGATTATCAATAATACTATTTTTATTATTTTTTTCATCAACAACTAAATCTATAAAAAGGTTATTCATATATACCCTCCAAATAAGTAAAATATAAATTTACATATATTTATATATGAATAACTATATAGAATTATGAATTATTTTTCTTGATATTCTTAATTGCGACATTATTTTTAGTTCTATCTAATTTTTCAAATAATAAAGCTTTTAATTTATCTCCAGTCAAGTCTCTAATTAATTTTCCATCTTCTGCTAAAGAAATTGTTCCAGTTTCTTCTGATACGACCACAACAATAGCATCCGAAATTTCTGTTATACCCACTGCTGCTCTATGTCGTGTACCCAAATTTTTAGGAATTGACACTTCAGATGCAAGTGGTAATATACACTTTGCAGCTAAAATTTCAGTTTTATCTATAACTATAGCTCCATCATGCAAAGGTGTTCTTGGCATAAATATATTTTGTATAAGTTCACTTGAAACCTTAGCTGATAAATTCACACTTTCTTTAATAACATCACTAATATGTGTATTTCTTTCTATTACAATTAAAGCTCCAATATTTTTCAAAGACATGATTTCTACAGCTTTTACTATTTCTGAAATAGAATGTCTAACTAAAATATTATCATCCATATCAAAAACATCTACAATTTTGCTCCTACCAAGCTTTTCAAAAACATTTCTAAGTTCTGGCTGAAATACTACAATTAATAATAAAACTCCATAAGTTAAAAAGTTATTAAATAAAAAATTAAGAATTACCATATTAAATACTTTTGCTATTAAAAATAGTACTAATACTAAAAAAATACCTTTAACTATTTGACCAGCTCTTGTCTTTTTTACTATTCTAAATAAATAATAGATAATAAACGTTACAATCAATATATCTATAATAAATATAATATACCTAATTGGACTTGTAAGATCAAATATATCTTTAAACTTATACATTATAGATACAAAGCCTGTCCAAAAACTTTGCATTATATCACCTCACCTTTTGTTTGAAGCTAACAGTTCTAATAAGCCTGTTTATATACTACTTTGAACTGCCGATATCAAAACTGCAAACATAGAAAGTACCATTGAAGATACTAAAATTCCAACAACAGTATATTTTAAAATATTTTTTCTTTTTTCCATATTATCCCTCCTAAAAATCAAATCTATGGTTAAAATATTCTTCTAAATCAGATATTTTAATTCTTTCTTGTTCCATAGTATCTCTGTTTCTGACAGTTACAGCCATATCTTCTTCAGATTCAAAATCATAAGTTATAGCATATGGTGTTCCAATCTCATCTTGTCTTCTATACCTTTTTCCAATACTACCGGATTCATCAAAATCAACAATATATTTTTTAGATAGCCTGTCATAGATTTTCAAGGCAGCTTCACTAAGCTTTTTAGAAAGCGGTAAGACAGCTATTTTTATTGGACTAAGCGCTGGATGTAATTTAAGAACTACTCTTGTATCACTATCAGATAATTTTTCTTCTTCATAGGCATTACAAATAAATGCTAATGCCAACCTATCGCAACCTACTGATGGTTCGATACAATATGGAACATATTTTTCGTTTGTCTCTACTTCTGTATAGGTCATATCTTCATTTGAATATTTCATATGTTGTGACAAATCAAAATTTGTTCTATCAGCTATTCCCCATAATTCTCCAAAACCAAAAGGAAATTTAAACTCTATATCTGTTGTGGCACTACTATAATGTGAAAGCTCTTCCTTATCATGGTCTCTTAAGCGTATATTTTCATCCTTCATACCTAAACTTTTCAAAAAGTTAACGGCATATGTTCTCCAATATTCAAACCATTTTATATCTTCACCTGGTTTACAGAAGAATTCTAATTCCATTTGTTCAAATTCTCTAGTCCTAAAAATAAAGTTTCCAGGAGTTATTTCATTTCTAAACGATTTGCCAATTTGTCCTATACCAAATGGTATTTTTTTTCTCGTAGTTCTCGCAACATTTCTAAAATTAACAAATATTCCCTGTGCAGTTTCTGGTCTTAAATAAATTGTAGCAGTAGAATCTTCTGTAACTCCTTGAAAAGTTTTAAACATAAGATTAAACTTTCTAATATCTGTAAAATTATGTTTTCCACACTTAGGACAACAAATATCATATTTATTAATTAATCCAATCAGCTCTTCATTTGACATCCCATCAGAAACTTTTATATCCTTTTTATTTTCAAAAGCATATTCTTCAATTAATTTGTCAGCTCTAAATCTAGACTTACACTCTTTACAATCAATCAGCGGATCAGAAAATCCACCAATGTGTCCGTGAAGCTTCCCAAGTTTTTGGATTCATCAAAATTGCACAATCAAGACCAACATTATATTTATTCTCTTGAATAAATTTCTTCCACCACGCTTTTTTTATATTATTTTTAAATTCTACTCCTAAAGGACCATAATCCCATGTATTAGCAAGGCCCCCATATATTTCTGAACCTGGATAAATATATCCTCTTGCTTTACACAGATTAACAATTTTTTCCATTGAATCTACCACTTCTTTATCCTCCTATTTTAACGTAAATATTATTTTTGGGCACTTACCTCAATATCTAATACACCATATTTTGTGTCCACCAAATTTCCTTCATTAAATATAATATGAAAACTACCGTCTTTAATATAAAAATTCTCTAATCCAGTAATGGCATATGTAAAATCTGATTCTTTCATCATTCCCTCTTGAACAACGTAATCTTCAACTTCAGATTTTATAACACTTTTATAATCTTTTCCAAGTAATTCTTGAGCAATCTCAAACTGAGTAGTTAACTCTTTAGTGGCTAAGTTAATGTTATAAGTGTCAACTTTTTCCATTGTATTTTTCTTAGCACTATCGTCTCTTACTCTTTGATATAATGTTAAAGACACGATTTTATCTGTTCCAATCATATTTTCATAAACATTATATGAAACAATATATGTATAATTGCTTTCTGCAGAAGACATTTGTTCTTTTAATTTCGTAAATAAATCATTATACTCTTGATCTATTTTTGAATTTATTTCTGTTAACTCTTCCCCTTCAACAAAAATTTGTGGTATTGTCATATTAGATTTTATTTTAACATTAGAAGTATCGTTATATGTAACGTCTTTTACTTCATAACTAATACTTGTATTTTTACTAGCAGTTTCTATTGCATCTTCTTTATCTAATTCTACAAGTCTTTGTATATCAGATTCCTGACTTCCAATAATTACTGGTTCTTGCTCTGAGTTAATTGCAAATAATATTATTGCTCCTCCTATTAACACAAATAAGAAAAGTGTAATAATCACTCCCTTATAGCTTTTCTTTTTTTCTCTATAATGCATTGTTTCCATTATATATCACCTCATAAGATTTTACTATATTTTTTATTGTTTTTCAATACTACTTTAATTATTTTGATATAGACTTTACATTTATATTTATTCCAAATAGATTAATCCCTGTTGCATTGTCTATAGCATATATAACAGTATTACGAATTTCAGAACTAAGCTTAGGAATATTCTTTCCATATTTTATCTCTATATCAATATCAAGCTTCATACCATCTATATATTTTTGTGTAACAACTCTAAAGACCCTTGATACTCCATCAACTCTTGAAACAACAAAAGCAATAATTGAGTTTATAACGTTATCAGAAATAGTATAATTTCCTAAATAACTATATGTAGGTCGTATAATTGTCTTTTCAAGATTATCTGGAATTTCATTATTATCCGTTTTTCCAAAAATATTAAATGATTTTAAAGAATCTAAAAAATACCCTGAAAACTGTTTCTTTATCTCTAAAGTCGGAACTGGTACTACATGTTTACCATCTTCTACTCTAGATCTTCTTGCCTCTTCTATTTGGCTTTCTGAAGCAATCTCTTCAATGTATATTGTTTTATCTATTTTACCTAATTCAAGATTAGTAGCAATCTTATTTACCATATCATCAGATGTACCAAGTATTAGTATTTTTTCCGGTCTTTCTCTTTTCAATACTTTAATCATGTCAGTTCTTCTTGTATCATCTAAAAATATTGCTGCTTTAACAGAAGCAATAAAATTTGCTTCTGTTTTGGCAGACTTTCCAGCAATTACTTTAGTATTTTTAATAAGAATAGCATCATCTATTATATAATCTATATCATTAGATTTTGCCACCTTTTGAGCATTAAAACTTTTTCCAGTTCCCGTTTTTCCAACAAATGCATACACTTGCATATGAACACCTCTATACTTTCATAAGCTCTTTTGCACTTAAATTAAATTTACCATCTTCTTTTCCTATTTCTGTTACTTTAACTAAAATTTCATCTCCTACTTTCAATTCATCTTCTACCTTTTTTACACGCTTCGTTGAAATTTGTGATATATGAAGAAAACCTTCTTTACCAGGTAAAACCTCTACTAAAGCTCCAAATTGTAATATTTTAGTTACTTTACCCATATAAACTTGATTTAATTCTACATCCTTAGTTAAAGACTCTATAATTTCAACAGCCCTATCCATTTTTTCTGCATCAACACCTGATATAAATACAGTACCATCTTCTTCAATATCTATTTTTACACCAGTTTCATCAATAATCTTATTTATTGTTTTACCACCAGTACCTATTACATCTCCAATTTTACTAGGATTTATTTTTATTGTTTCGATCTTTGGAGCATATTTTGATAAAGTTTTCCTTGGCTTATCTATTGCTTTTAGCATTACTTCATCTAATATATATTTTCTAGCTTTATTTGTTCTTGCAAAAGCTTCCTCTATTATTTCATATGTAAGGCCATCAATTTTAATGTCAACTTGAATAGCTGTTATACCATTTTTTGTTCCAGCAACTTTAAAATCCATATCGCCAAAAAAATCTTCTATTCCCTGTATATCAGTTACCATTGTATAATCGGAAGTGTCACCATTTTTGGTAAATAGTCCTGTTGATATTCCTGCAACTGGTTCTTTTATTGGTACACCAGCATCCATCAATGCAAGTGTAGAACCACATACACTTCCCTGTGAAGTAGAACCATTTGAACTTAAAACTTCAGACACTACCCTAATAGTATATGGAAACTCTTCTTTTGAAGGTATTACTGGTTCCAAAGCTCTCTCTGCCAAGGCACCGTGTCCAATTTCTCTACGTCCTGGTCCACGAGCAGGTCTTGCTTCACCAACACTATATGGCGGAAAATTATAATGGTGTATATATCTTTTAGCCACTTCTTCATCAAGACCATCTAGCTCCTGTTCATCTGAAGAAGAACCAAGTGTTACCATAGATAAAACTTGTGTCTGTCCCCTTGAAAATAATGCACTTCCATGTACTCTTTCAAACAAAGACACTTCTGCTGAAAGTGGTCTGATTTCATCAAGACCTCTACCATCCACTCTTTTTCCTTCATTAATAACTAAATTCCTTACAGCTTTTTTCTCAGCTTTATATAAAGCTTCTCCTATCATAACTTTATTTTCTAAATATTTATCTTCTCCATATTCTTTTATATATTCCTCTTTAACAAATTCATCTACTTTATTTACGGCTTCATCTCTTACAGTTTTATCTTTAGCTATAATAGCTGCAGCCATTTTATCTGAAGCATGCCTTTCAACAAAATCTACTAATTCCTCAGGAACAACAAATGACTTATATTCTATCTTTTTCTTTCCAACCTCTTTTTTGATATCGTCTATAAATTCACAAAGTTTCTTTATTTCAGTATGTGCTACCTTTATAGCTTCTAACATTTTCTTATCTGGTACTTCTTTTGCTCCAGCTTCAATCATGCAAATTTTGTCTAAAGTTGCAGAAACAGTCAAGTCAAGTGTTGATTTTTCTCTTTGCTCTAAATTTGGATTTAAAACAATTTCGTCATTTACAATCCCCACTTTTATTGATCCAACTAAAGCATCAAAAGGAATATCTGAAATATTAAGTGCAATAGATGCTCCTATTGAAGCTGGTACTTCAGGTAATACATCTGGGTCAACTGCCAATACTAATGCATTAATAGAAGTATCATTTCTATAATCTTTTGGAAATAGAGGTCTCATTGGTCTATCAATAACGCGAGACACAAGTATTGCCTTATTTGATGGTCTTCCCTCTCTTTTAATATATCCTCCAGGAATCTTACCAACAGCGTACAATCTTTCTTCGTAGTCTACAGAAAGTGGTAAAAAATCTATTCCTTCTCTTGGTTCTTTTGACATAGTTACATTAACAAGTACTGCAGTATCACCATATCTGACTAAACATGAACCATTTGCAAGTCCTGCCATCTTTCCTGTTTCAATTATAAGTGGACGTCCGGCATATTCCATTTCAAATTTTTTATACATAAATTCCTCCTAAAAAATAATTTAAGTAAAAGGCTGTAATAATAATTTCTAAGTATCACAAACTTATATACTCACAAATTATTACTACAAGCACCCTTTTACTGCATACATTATACTACAAATATTATATTTCTTCAAGTAAATAATTAAATAAATTTATAAAGGTATAAGCTATATAATAAATAATGGCAAAGTTCAAATGAACGATGCCATTATTTATTTATTCATAAAATACAAAAAGATTTAAATCTCAAGAAAACTCTGTAATAACATTTTTACGGAAGAAAATGGCATACTAACAATGCCTTTTTCATCAACTTCAAATGTTTCAACTATTAAAACAAGCTCATCAATGACATTTACTGCCATATCAGTTTCCCCTAAAGCACTACTTATATCAAGCCTCATCGCTTTAAAATCATTAATTACCTCCATCATATGTATTGCAACCTTATTCCAAGATTTACATTTAGGAAGATTATTTAAAAATATCTCAAAATAATCTTTTAAAACAGTATAATGACCTTGAGGCTGTTCAACAAAGCGAGCACACCTATTAAGTTCAACCTTAAATTCATTAATCCATTTTTTTGTTATTGTTAATTCCTCAAGAATATCCGTTACTAAATTCCTATTTTTAGCATTCATAATAATTTTTCTCCTTTCTGTCTAATTAGACAACTTAAGATACTTTATAATATCCTGAAACTTATACACTATTTGTATAAGAAGTATAGCATTTTTAAAGACTAAAGTCAAGTATAACCAATCTCCTTACTAATAATTATAATAAAAAACTAAGTGAGACCCAATTATAGGTATCTCACTTATTTAAATCATTGTTCTATTACTATCTTTTTTGCACTTATCCCCCAGTTTGATATCATAACTTTATTGTTACTAGTAATATTAATCACCTTAATCTTTGGGCAGTCTACAAAACAATCATGAGCCATTACAGCATCAGCTTCAACAACTATACTCTCTAGTTCATTACAATAAGCAAATGCATAAGATTCTACTCCATTTATATTTTTAGGAATAGTAATATGTTTTAAACTATTACAATTAGAAAATGCCCTTTCACTTATTTTATATAGTTCTTTTCTTTCCAAATCAATTTGTTCTAATGATTGACAACCACTAAATGCTAATTCTCCGATGTGATTAATACTCTTAGGTAACACAAATTCTTTTAAAGATTTACATCCAAAGAAAGCCCTTTCATTTATTCTATAGACATTATCTGACATAACAACCCTTTTTAAATTTTCACATAGATAAAAAGAATAACTAAATATAGTTGAAACATTTTCTGGTATAATTATTTCCTCCAAATTTTTACAACCAGAAAAAGCATTACAACCTATATCCACAACATTTTTCGGGATATTGATACTGCTTAAGCTTTCACAATTTTCAAAAGCCGATTTTCCTATATGTATTAAAGAGTTAGGTAAAGTTATTTTCTCAATGCAGTCCCAGTCTTTAAAAGCTAAGTTATCTATAGATGTATAACCCTCAGGTACAACAACTTCTTTTAAGTTTTTGTATGCCAAATGCCGTGCATCCTTTACTGTTAATAACATAATAATCTCTCCTTTTCATTATATTAATAATTAAAAATTTTTTTTGTTTAGTTTATTATACACTAAAAATACAATATGTCAAGGTCTTTACTTTTTTATGTAAAGTGTGTTATAATTATAATATAAGAAATAAATATCCAAATAAACTATAAATGGAGGAATTAAACATGAGAAACTTATCTACAACTAATGTAAATACCACAAAAACCAGCTACAAAAGCATTTTTAAAAAAATATATAACTTTTTTAAAAGTCTATCGTTTCCAAAACTTAATTATAAGTCTGTAATTAAATTCGTTTTCAAGATTGCAAAAATATATTCGGGTTCGATAAGTGGAGCAATACTTCTCATAGTGCTCGGACATTTTGTACCTGAGTTAAGGGATATAATCCCTTCGTTATACATATTTGCAGAATGGATGTTGAATGGGGTTGAATTTATATTTAACAAAATACTAAACAATCTTAACCTCGTCTGAAAAAATTATAAAATAAAGGTCAATCATTAATTTGATTGGCCTTAAATATTTTAACTTTTATTTATTCTTTATCTCATATAAAGCTTTTGAGATTTGATCTGGGCATGATGTCCCCTTATTTCCACAAGGTATTCCTTTAAGTTTTTCTATAGCATCATCTATTTTCATACCCTGAAGCAATTTAGATATCCCCAAAGTATTACCAGCACACCCTCCAATAATCTTTATATCCTTTATCTTATTATCTTCTACATCAATTATAAACTGTTTAGAACATACTCCACTTGGATTATATGTATATCTCATAACATCACCTTTTTAAGCCTTTCCAGCACAGCCAAGTACATCTACAATTTTATGTTTAACCATATCTTTTACAGCTGTTCTGGCCTTTCCAAGATAAGTTCTTGGATCAAATACTCCTGGCTCTTGTACAAAACATTCACGTATATTTGCGGTCATAGCTAAACGTATATCACTATCAATATTAATTTTACATACGGCCATTGTAGCAGCCTTTCTTAGCATCTCCTCTGGTACACCTTTAGCTCCTGGAATATCTCCACCATATTCATTACACATTTGCACAAATTCTTGTGGTACAGAAGAAGCTCCATGAAGAACTATTGGAAAACCTGGTAATTTTTCTGATATTTCTTGTAAAATATCAAATCTTAATTTTGCTTCTCCCTTAAACTTATATGCACCATGACTCGTTCCAATAGCTATAGCTAATGAATCACAACCAGTTCTTTTTACAAATTCTGCTGCTTCATCAGGATTAGTATACATTGCATCTGACTCTGATACTTTAACATCATCTTCAACTCCAGCAAGCTTTCCAAGTTCCGCCTCTACAACAACACCTCTTTGATGAGCATACTCTACCACTTTTTTAGTTAACTCTACATTCTCTTCAAAACCATATTTTGACCCATCAATCATAACAGATGTAAATCCACCATCAATACAATCTTTACATGTTTCAAAATCTGGTCCGTGATCAAGATGTAAAACCACAGGAATATCTTTTCCAGATTTTTCATTACATTCAATAGCAGCTTCAACTAATTTTTTTAAATATATAGGATTAGCATATTTTCTTGCACCGGCTGATACTTGTAATATAACTGGTGAATTAGTTTCATTAACAGCCTCCATAATTCCCTGAATTATCTCCATATTATTAACATTAAAAGCTCCAATTGCATATCCACCATTATATGCAGCTTCAAACATTTTTTTTGTAGTTGTTAGTCCCATAAAAATCTCCCCCTTATTATATATGAACTAAAATCTTTTCCTAACATATCCAATGTCACCAACATCTGAACGTTCATCACTTACTTTTTCTTTAAGCTCTGGCATTTTCTGAAGCACAGCTTTTAGTCTTTCTTTTCTATCTTGTTTTGAAACAGTAATTTCAGCTGTCTTATCTTCATCATTTACTCTACCTTTTAAATAATTCAAATAAGTATTACTTCCTTTTTGCTCTACATTTTCTTCTCCATCATAATCATATGCTGGATTTTCTTCAGTGTTTTTTTCTTCTTTTATCTCTTTTTCTTCATGTTCAATTCCAGCAATCTCCTCTAAAGATTGTAATAATTCTTCTGCCTTATCATATTGGCCTCTTTCCTCTGCTTCCATATAGCTTTCATATACTGAATTAGCAGCACTATAATTCTCAATTGTTGATTCATATGCTTGCTCTTTAGAATCAGTTACGACTTCTTCTAACCTTTTATCATTTGAAATATCCTTAGCAGCAGTTCCTAAGCGCCTATCATGTGCTAATTCTTTTGCTCCTAGCTGCTTAGCCCTATATTTTTCATCCTCACCTCTTTCCTCAATACTTTTTTGTAATTCTATAGGATTAGGACTTATAGCATATAACTTGGCTGTTGCTTGTACATACCTTTTTTGTAATTCATCCATTTGTGTTTTAAATTTTTCAGGACTAGTAATACTTGCATTCTCACTTAACCATGCTATTTGAGTTGCAATTTCAGCTCTTTCATCATAATACTTTTGTATAACTTGAATATTATCATCTGCTTTTTCCAGTACGTTCTTCTCATTATGAAGAGCTCTTTTTTCTAACCTCTGTTCATATTTTTTTATATCTGGATCATCAGTAACTATATAAGATTTTGATATACCTTTAAATCTTTGATCTATATTTCTCAAATATTTCTCATATAAAACCAATTTAGTTCCTTGTTTATCACCTACACTAATATCTCCAGTAGATAATTGTCCATTATAACCTTCTTGCAGATCAAGCTTTAATTTATAATATTCTTCTAAAACAGATTTATACATAGCCTTTAACACTTCAGCTCTTAAATTAACTTCTTGGTTTTCTTTTCCTTGTTCTTTTTCTTCTATATTTTTTTCGATTTCCTCTTTAGTTTCAGTATCAACAGATATGCCTTCTCCTTCAACAGATGATATTTCCTTTTGTATTTCTTTTTGTTCTTCTTTTTTCACCTTGTCAATATCTTTTCCATCAAGACTCGCAGCTATTTTCTCCAAAATTGTAGGTTCTAAATAGGCTCTTAACTCTTTTTGAATATCAGTATTTTGTTTACTATTATATGCTTTTAATATAGCTTGGCTAGCGGTTTCAATAAACGCATCTCTTGGTTCTAATCTTATTTGTTTTGTAGGATCTTCTTGCATTATATCATATTCATTTTTTAATATTTCTTGTATTTCATTTCTCTTTTCATTATATAAATTTCCCATATAACCACTCCTAAATATATTGTACTATATATTTTATCTCAATTCAAGAATATATTACAAATCTATTTCAAGTCCTATTGGACAGTGATCGCTTCCCATAATATCAGAATAAATATATGCTTGCTTTATATTTTTCTTTATTCTCTCTGAAACTATGAAATAATCTATTCTCCAACCTATATTATTAGCTCTAGCGTTTCTCATATACGACCACCAAGAATATGTTTCTTCTTTATTTGGATATAAATATCTATATGTATCAATAAATCCATTATTTAAAAGAATAGACATTTTTTCTCTTTCCTGATCGGTAAATCCAGCATTTTTATGATTACTATTTGGATTTTTTAAATCTATTTCATTATGAGCAACATTTAAATCACCACAATAAATAATTGGTTTATTACTATCTAATTTTTTTAAATATTTGCATATTTCTTCTTCCCATATCATTCTATAATCAAGTCTTTCAAGTCCTCTTTTAGAATTTGGTGTATAACAATTTACTAAAAAAAATTTATCATACTCTAAAGTTATAACTCTTCCTTCATTATCATGCTCACTTATTCCAATTCCATAATATACATTTAAAGGTTTTATCTTACTAAAAACTGCTGTTCCAGAATATCCCTTCTTATCTGCACTATTAAAATACATGTTATATCCATTAAAATTACTTTTTATAATCATATCTAGTTGTTCTTCTTGCATTTTTGTTTCTTGTACACAAAAAATATCCGAATTTATGCTATTAAAAAAATCACCAAAACCTTTATTTAACACTGCTCTTAATCCATTTACATTCCACGATACTAATCTCATACTTTCCTCCTATATTTTCACTAATCAACAAATTTCTTACAAAAACTAGGTCTATGTATGGGGGTTAATCCATATGTTCTTATAGCTTCAATATGTGCTTTTGTACCATATCCTTTATGTTTGGCAAACCCATATTCTGGATATTTCTTGTCATACTCTATAAGTAATCTATCCCTAGTCACTTTAGCTATAATAGAGGCAGCCGCTATAGATTCAGATTTTGCGTCTCCTGATATAACTGTTTCAAAAGGTACAGATATATCTATTGCCTGATTTCCATCCACCAAAACATAGTCAGGTTTAATTTTTAGATTTTCTATCGCTTCTTTCATAGCTATTTTTGTAGCATTTAAAATATTTATTTTTTCAATTAGCTCTACATCAGATATTCCTACTCCAACAGTAATAGCCTTTTCTTTTATAACATCAAATAAAACTTCTCTTTTTTTCTCACTTAATTTTTTTGAATCATTTACACCATCTATCTTCTCGTCTTTTGGCAATATAACTGCTGCAGCCACTACCGGTCCACATAAGGGTCCTCTTCCAGCCTCATCTACACCACATACATTTATATATCCTTTTTTATATAACCTACTTTCAATTTCTAACATACTTGTAAGCCTATTAAATTCTTTGCTATCCAAATTCATCACCTATTGTGTAATTATATCACAACAGTTATATTTGTTGCAAGCTAATACTTTTTTAAAAATTTCCTAATAGTTACTAGATAATGGTTTTTGATAAAAATAAAAGAGCTTTCCTTAATATGGAGGCTCTTCTCTTAATTAAATGCAA
>CALXJF010000009.1 GCA_944388575.1 uncultured Clostridia bacterium | reverse complement strand
AAGAAAAATTTGACAAAAAAATTAAGCATTTTGAATGCTTACATCAATTTTAGACCTACAAAAGTGTCAAACTCCCGTCCAAAGCTTACAATTAGATTTGAAGCAGAAACAATGCAGAGACTTGAAGAAATGAAAAAAGAATTCTTAGATGTAGTAAATAAGTATATAGAAGAATGCAAATAAAAAATAGAAGCTGATAGGTTATTATGTTATAATCTATTAGCTTTTATTTATCATAGTTATAAAAATATAAAATAATATTATTAAAAATTGACATAACAGTATAAAAATAGTATAATAAAATCATTAAATTTAAACTTATCTATTTTTTAATAAAAAAGGAGGAACAATCTATGTGTACCAGTAAAATGTTGAAGGAAATTGGAAGGTCTACACTTTATTCGATTGTAGATGGATACAATTATGTTTGTAAGAGCTCTAGACATGTAGGCATATCAGAAGAACGAATACAAAGTATTGCCAAATATGATTATGAAGAATATAATAATTGGATTAAATCGTCTAAAGTAATCGATTTTTCTTCTCTTACGTTAGATGAAACAATCGAATTCTTAATTTTTTTTCATAATATTAATTTCTCGTATTGGGGTAATCCTAAATGGGAAATTGAAACTAAAAAATATGGAAAACTAGATGGTTCTTTAGCAATGTTGTATGTGTGTTTAGAAATACTAAAGGATAATGATTTTAATCCAGAAAATATAGCAAGACTTTCATTTAAGGACTTTTCAAATTATTTTAATGTAGAAAATCAAATTTCACTTTTAAGAGAAAGATATCATAATACAGTTTTTCTATATAGTGATATTTGTGATATGTTAAGAAAAAGAAATCTGTCAACTACTTACGACTTGTTTAGGGGGCTTTGTTTAAATGATGAAGTTGTTTTTGGCTTTATAATTAATAATTTCGGTGAATTTTTTGATGATTATTCACGCTATAACAATCATAAAATTCCTTTTTATAAACGAGCTCAATTATTGACTTCAGATATTATGAATGTATTAAACGATTTTAACTTTTCAATTCCAAAGACAAGTAATTTGATAGGTTGTGCTGATTATAAAATACCACAACTTTTAAATAAACTTGGCGTTTTATACTATGATGATATTTTAACTAGTAAAATTGCTAGTAAAGAAATAATACCAAGAAATCATAGCTTTGAAGTGGAAATAAGAGCCAATACTTTAAAAGTAATTGAGATGATTTCAAATATTACTGGAGCAACGAGAATGCAAGTAAATGATACTTTATGGCTTATGTCCCAAAAACTAAAGAAGGATAAAGATATACCGTATCATTTAACAAGGACTACTGCGTATTAAATTCTTAGTTAAGAATATCGCTATATCACCAGAAATAATTATATTTCTGGTGATTGTATAAAAACATTATAAAAGAAAGGAGCTCGGCTATGAAAACGGTAGGCATAATTGGAGGAATGAGTTATCAATCAACGCTTCATTATTATCAAAGAATTAATGAACAAGTAAATGAAAAATTAGGAGGACTAGCTTCTGCTAAATTGCTTATTTATAATGTAGACTTTGAAGAAATACGGAAATTAATGATAGAAGAAAAATGGCAAAGTATAGGTAATATTTTACTTGAAATTTCTCGTAAGTTAGAACAGTTTGGAGTAGATTATATAGCAATAGCTACAAATACTATTCATAAGGTTGCCAGCTTTTTAGAGGAAAATATATCTATCCCATTAATTCATATATCGGATTGCGTTGCTAAAAAATGCATAGAAAATAATATCAAAAAAGTAGGAGTATTAGGCACAAGATATACGATGACAGAAGAGTTTGTTATTGATAGGTTAAGAAGAAACGGCTTAGAAACTTTTACTCCAAATGATATATCAGATATATTGACTATTGATAATATAATATTTTATGAACTATGCAAAGGGGTTATTAAGAATAGTTCAAAAAAAATATATATTAATATTATAAATAATATGATAAAAAAGTATGGCATTGAAGGAATTATTTTTGGATGTACAGAAATCGAGATGTTAATTTCAGAAAAGGAATTATCTATACCAGTTTTTGATACAACTAAAGAGCATATTAATACTATTGTAGAGCATATAGTTGAAAAAAGATAAGTTAATGTAACAAAAGACTGTTAGAGATACATATGTATTTCTAGTAGTCTTTTTTCTATATTCTTAATTGACATTCAAACTAATGTTTTATATAATATATTTGAGGTTAAAAATATGATAGCAAAAGTATTGATAAATACAACTGTAAAAAGTTTGAATAAAGTATATGATTATAACGTACCTTTAAATTTAGAAAAATTTGTTCAAGTAGGTAAAAGAGTAGAAGTAAGTTTTGGTAGGGGAAAAAATACAACTGAGGGAATTATAGTAAAAATAGAGGAAGTTTATGAGGATAGAGGATATAAATTAAAAGATATTGTGTCTGTGTTAGATGAAGTATCATATATAGATGAAAGTAGACTAAAACTTGCTAAATATATATCACACGTATATTTTTGTAATGTTTATGATGCCCTAAAACTTATGCTTCCACCAGGTACTAGTTCTAAAAAATCTAGTAAAAGTTTAAATACTAAACAAGATATTAGGGTATCTCTTGCCAAATCTGAAACTCAGATAGAACAAGATATAGAAAATGGAGTTCTAACAAGTGCTAAGCATATACGAGTAGTTAAGTTCTTAATTGAAAATAGCTTTGTTATTATAAATGATATTATAGATGGATTAGGTATATCTAGAGCTATTTTGAAAACATTAGAAAAGAATGGATATATATTATTGCAAAAATTTGTTAAAGAACCAGATTTATTAGCAGATTTCAATGTAGAAAGGACAATAGCTAAAGTTCCTACAAAAGAACAAAAAGAAGCAATTGAAAAAATTTTATATCATGTTTATGAGGAAGAGTATAAACAGTGTTTATTATTTGGAGTAACTGGAAGTGGAAAAACTGAAGTTTATTTGCAGGTATTGGAAAAAGTTTTAAATCAGGGAAGAAAAGCTATTGTTTTAGTACCTGAAATATCCCTTACTTTTCAGACTGTTAATAGATTTGTTTCGAGATTTGGAAATAATATAGCTGTTTTACATAGTAAAATGACAGTATCTAAGAGAAAAGAAGAATATAAAAGAATTAAAGAGGGAAAAGTAGACATAGTTATAGGTGCTCGTTCTGCTATATTTGCACCAATTAGCAATTTAGGATTAGTTATAATAGATGAAGAACATGATTCAAGTTATTATTCTCAGAGTACTCCTAAGTATTCTACTAAAGAAGTTGCGGCTTATATATGTAAGGAAAATAATGCAGTTTTAGTTTTAGGATCTGCTACACCAGAAATATCCACTTATCATAATGCGTTGAATGGAAATATTGAGTTAATTGAAATGAAAAATAGACCTGGAGGAGCAACTTTACCAAGTATTGAGTTGATAGACATGAAAGAAGATAGAGTGTTAGGTAATAAGTCAATTATAAGCAACAGATTAAAAGAAGAAATTTTAAAAAATATAAATAGAAAAGAAAAAACAATGTTGTTTTTAAATAGAAGAGGATATATGTCTTATCTTACCTGTAAAGATTGTTCTTTTATTTTTAAATGTCCAAATTGTGATGTAGCATTAACTTATCATAAAAATAACGGGTTATTATTATGTCACTATTGTTCACATGTTGAGAGAAATGTGTATATTTGTCCAAAGTGTGGTGGAACAAATTTGTCAAGCGGAAGTGTTGGGACTCAAAAATTAGAAGAAGAATTAGACAATTTATATCCTGGTATTAGGACTTTAAGAATGGATGCAGATAGTACCGTGTCTAGAGAATCTTATCAAAAAATATTAGAAACTTTTAAAAATGGAGATATAGATGTTCTTATTGGTACACAGATGATTAGCAAAGGTCATGATATTGGAAGTGTAAGTTTAGTAGGAATTCTTGGAGTAGACTCTATGCTTGCTTTAAATGATTATAGTGCTTCTGAAAAAGCATTTTCAAATATTGCTCAGGTTTCACGGAAGAGCAGGTAGAGCAGATATAAGGGGAAGAGTACTTATACAAACTTCAGATACAAATAATTATATATTAAGCAGTATTGTTAAGAATGATTATACTGGATTTTATAATAATGAGATTAAGTTTAGACGAAAGTTTGAATATCCACCTTTTATTGATATATTTTTATTTGAATTTATATCAAAAGATATAGATTTATTAAAAAAATCCGCGGATAGAATGTATAAGTTACTTTCAAGTAACAATAGAAATTATTATAAAGTGTTCTCACCTAAAACACCTTTTATTCAAAAAATTAATAATAAATATAGAATAAATATTTTAATAAAAACAAAAGTGTCAAATGAGTTATATAAAATATTATATAACAAGATTGATTTATATAATGAGAGTAGAAATAAGGATGTTAATATGAGTATAACTAAAAATCCTATTTTTTTAAATTAATGTATAAAATAATTTAATTGATACATAATAATAACAAGTACATTAATTTTCTATGTACTTGTTATTAACTACCTCAATAATTAGTAGTAGTTATATAAATCTTGAAGCATAAGTAAAATTTTTATATTTTTACTTGTGCTTTTTCTGTTATAGAATATGTTATTTGTTAGTTCTTTAAATAAATATGTGATACTACTTGAAAAAAGTTTTAGTTTAATATAAAATATTTATATTATAAGAGGAGTTTGATATTTATGAAAATAACTTTTTATGGAGCTGCTAAAACCGTTACAGGTTCATGCCATATGGTGGAGGCAGGAAGTAAAAAATTTTTGGTTGACTGTGGTATGTTTCAAGGAAGATTAACAGACCAGATGTTAAATTATGAAGATTTTCCATTTAATATTAATGAAATTGATTTTGTTATTCTAACTCATGCACATATAGATCATAGTGGAAGAATACCAAAGTTATATAAAGCTGGATTTAAGGGAGTAATATATGCAAGTACAGCCACTGTTGATTTGTGTAGTATAATGTTAGCAGATAGTGGACATATTCAAGAGAAAGAAATAGAATGGGTAAATAAGAAAAGAATAAGGGCAGGAAAAGCACCTTCTGATCCTATGTATACAGCACAAGATGGTATTGATTCTATGGAGTTGTTTAATGGAATAGAATATGAACAAGAAATTGTTATTGATGAAAATATAAAGTTTGTTATGCATGATGCAGGACATATGTTAGGTTCTAGTATAATTGATATAGATGTAACTGAAAATGGAAGAACTGAAAAGATTGTATTTTCAGGTGATTTAGGAAATGTTAATATGCCTATTATAAAAGATCCAACATATATAAAAGGAGTTGATCACTTAATACTGGAAACAACTTATGGGGACAGAGAGCATGGTCAAATGGAAGATCAGTCAGGTAAATTTATACAAATTTTACTTGATACAATAGAGCGTGGTGGTAATGTAATTATTCCTTCATTTGCTGTTGGTAGAACACAGGAAATTTTGTATGAAATAAATAAATATGCTGCTATGAAAGGGATAAGTGATAGAATAAAAAAAATACCTGTTTATGTAGATAGCCCTCTTGCTGTAAATGCTACAAAAATATTTGAGTGTAATCCAGAATATTATGATGATGATGCTTTAAGATATCTCTTAAAAGGAGATAATCCGCTAGAATTTGAAAATTTACATTTTATAACTACTTCTGATGAGTCAAAGGCTTTAAATGATGATCCTACACCTAAAGTTATAATATCTGCAAGTGGTATGTGTGAAGTGGGAAGAATTAAGCATCATTTAAAACATAATTTGTTCAGACCTGAATGCACGGTATTATTTGTTGGTTTCCAAGCTGAAGGAACGCTTGGTAAAAAAATCTTAAGTGGTGAAAAACTAGTTAAAATTTTTGGAGAAGAAATAGCAGTAAATGCAGAAGTAAAATATTTGGATGCCTTTTCAGGTCATGCAGATAAAAATGGGCTTTTGACTTGGATAGAAAAAATGGAGAAAAAACCTAAAAATATATTTTTAGTTCATGGTGAATTCTCTGCTCAACAAGCCTTTAAAAATACAGTATTTGATAGATTTAAAATACCATGTATTATTCCTTCTTATGAAGAAAGCTATAATATTGATGGAGAATTAATTGAAAGTCTTATACCTACATATAAGTCTACAAGATTTGATATTTTAGAATTATTATCCTTCTTAAAACAAGATGTAGATGATATGACAAATTCAGTAAAAGCTGAGCTAAAAAATAATATAGAAACTAATGAATTAATGGAGATTAAGTCTAGATTAGATAATGTTAAATTAGCTTTAGAAGCTGTCAAATCCAGAAAATAGATATGTAAAAATATCATATGTATTAAAAAATGATACATATGGTATTTTTGTTTTAGCATATACATATATTGTTTTGAGGAGATATTATGGTAATTAGATTATTAAACTTAAAACAAGACAAAAGTAAAAGATTATGGTTAATTGTAATTAGTGCTTTAACTATTGCGTCTATTTTGATAGGCATTACTATGTATATAGTATTGGGACCAAGTAGTAATAGTTTGAATTTGAAAAGAGATAAAGAAGAAATATTTGATGCTATTTCATATAAATGTGGATATAATGTTACTATCATTAGTAATAAAACTATAAATAAATATAATTTTGAGGAAGAGTATAAAAAAGATGAGGACGGAAAAGAAAAGTTTAAATTTAAGACACAAAATGAAATTGGAGATGAAATAAATTATTTAATAGATGAAAATAATTTAAAGATTAGTTCAAGTTCTCAAATTAATGAATATGTATTAAGTGATTATGTGGTGAGAAAGACTAATATATTAAGTTTGTCTACTTTTATATCTTTATATAATGATATAAAAGAATATCTTAAAGAAGTAACTGATGAAAAAGGTGTAAAAATTGAAATTGATGAAGTAGATAATACAACTTGTTATAGAATAATTTTTGCTAATTATACAGATGAAGTACTTAAAGAATATGATGATATTATAAACGAAAAAAATAATATAAAAAAAATGGAATTAGTGTTATCTAATGATACGTTAAATCCGTTACAATATATAGTTTATAATAATCAAAATAAGGCATATATAGATATTGAATACAGTTTTTTTGATATAAATACCAATTTTAATTAAAAGTATTTGCTTTTTTTGTCATTTAGTGTATAATATATGAAAGTGGGGATGTGTTTTGATTATAAAAAGAGGAGATATATTTTATGCTGATCTCGGACCTGTAATTGGTAGCGAGCAGGATGGAATAAGGCCTGTAGTTGTACTTCAAAATGATATTGGAAATAAGCATAGTCCAACGGTGATAATAGCACCAATAACTACGAAAACAAAAACTAATATTCCTACACATGTCTTTATAAATAGTATAGAATCTAATTTACCAAAGGATTCTATTATCTTAGTTGAACAATTAAGAACTATTGATAAAGCTAGAATAATCAAAAGAGTCGGTCATTTATCTGAAGGAATTATGAACAAAATCAAAGAAGCACTAAAAATTAACTTTAGCATAAGAGGAGATATTTTTAGTTTGATAGATTGCTTATAATGATAAATGGGTCTTCTTAACAGAGGTGAAGAAATGGAAAAAGATAATAAATCTAAAAAACTTAAATCTAAATCTTTGAAAAAAGTTGATAAGGAACTTATAAAGGCGGATACATATTCTACAACTGGAGTATCCTCTAATACGTCTGGCAAGAATAAGAAAAATAAAAAGAAAAATAGTAAGAAGAAAAAAATATTGAAAATTTGTTTATTTGTACTCTTAGCCTTATTTATTATTGGAGCAGGCGTTGTTGTGGGTGTAGTTACTGGAATAATTGATAAAACTGATAGTATTGGCTTAGATGAAATTCAGTTATATAATCTTACTTCATTTGTATATGATAAAGATGGAAATGAAATAGGTTCATTATATGATTCTGAAAATAGAATTACTATTGAGTATAAGGATTTACCAGAACATGTTGTAGATGCAGTTGTATCCATAGAAGATGAGAGATTTTTTAGCCATAATGGTGTTGATATAAAGAGAACTGCAGGAGCAATATTTACATATATTTTTAATGGAGGAAAGTCTAATTTTGGGGGAAGTACAATTACGCAACAATTAGTTAAAAATGTTACTTCTGATAAAGAAAGTTCTTGGACAAGAAAAATAAGAGAATGGTACAGAGCGATTGTACTTGAAACTAAAATGACAAAAGAACAAATATTCGAATCGTATGTTAATACTATATATATGGGAGATGGAGCATACGGTATTGAAGTTGCTTCTCAAAATTATTTTGGAAAGTCGATAAAAGACGTAAATATTGCTGAAGCTGCGGTACTTGCTGCTATTATTCAATCTCCTGAGGCTACAAATCCATACAAGAGTGAAGAAGCAAAACAAAGATTGCTTGATAGACAAAAAGTTGTTTTAAGTCAAATGTTAAAATTAAATAAGATTACACAAGAAGAATATGATGAAGCAGTTAATTATGAAATTGTATTTAAAAAAGAAGAAGTACAAATTAGTACTGATGTACAATCATATTATGTTGATGCAGTATTTGAACAGGTTAAACAAGACTTAATGGAGGAAAAAGGAATTAGTGAAGGTGTAGCTGTAAAAATGCTATATAGTGATGGGTTAAAAATTTATACTCCACAAGATCCTTCTGTTCAAAGTGCAATAGATTCTGCTTTTAATGATAGCAAATTATTTTATACAGATAGAAGTGGAACATTTATGCAAGCTGCGATGGTTGTTATGGATCAATCAAATGGTAATGTAGTTGGCTTGATTGGAGGAGCGGGTGAAAAAACTGGTGCTCGTGAATTTAATAGGGCAACTCAAGCATACAGACAACCAGGTTCTTGTATGAAACCACTTGGAGCATATGGTCCAGCATTTGAACAAGGAGTATCTTCTCCAGGTTCAGGACTTGATGATTCTCCTCTTCCAAAGGGTAGTTGGAACCCTGGAAATTATTATGGTTATTTTAACGGTTATGTGACTGCTAGAGAAGCTATTGCAGATTCTATGAATTTACCAGCAGTAAGGGCTAATATGAAAGTAGAAACGTCATTTGCATTTAATTTTGCTAAAAACTGCGGTCTTAAAAGCTTAGTTTCATCAAAAGAAAATAAAACTAATAATGATGAAAGTGCTGCTTCTCTTGCACTTGGTGGTGTTACTAAAGGATTTACTGTACTTGAGATGGCTAATGCTTATGCTACAATTGCAAATGGTGGATTATATATAGAACCTAAATTATATACTAAAGTTTTAGATAGAAATGGAAAAGAATTACTTGTAGCAGATTCTGAAGCTAAACGTGTTATGAAAGATTCTACATCGTATATGCTTACTAGCTGTTTAGAAACTGTTGTGAAATCAGGAACAGCGGCTGGTTATGTAAGGGCTGGAAATATGCCAATAGCTGGAAAAACTGGTAATACTAATGATGATAAAGATCAATGGTTCTGTGGATTTACTCCATATTATACAATAGCTTGTTGGAATGGTTATGATGATCCTAAGGCGATAGGTTATCGTTCGTATGGAAGTTATCCATATACTAGTGTAAAACTATTTAATACTGTAGTTAATGCAATAAGTAAAAATCAAACAGTTAAACAATTCGAAAGACCAGATAGTGTTATAGAAGCTGCAGTTTGTAGAGATTCTGGATTAGTGGCAACAGATGCTTGTAAAACTGATCCACGAGGAGATAGAACAAATACTGATTTATTTGCTAAAGGAAGTGTCCCAACTGCTACATGTACAGTACATAAAAAGGTCAAAGTTTGTAATGAGACTGGAAAATTGGCGACAGAGTATTGTCCAAATACCACTGAAAAATCGTTCATTTCAAGAGACTATGACCCGCCTACAAAACCTAATGATTGGCAATACATGGTACCAACAGAGACTTGCAATGTTCATACAACAAAACAATCAACTTCAACAAATGATGATAATGTAAGTATTTATAATAGTACAAATCAAAATGAAAATCAGTAATTAATAAATTAAAATTTCCACTAGAGCTTCTAGTGGAAATTTTAGTATAAAATATATAAATTTGTATATACTTGTTGAAAAAAGTTTTTTTATTTGATAAAATTATTTCTATCAGGTTAAATTAGTTTGTTATAACTAATTTAATATTTTTGTGTGAAGGAGTAGATAATGAAGAAGTTTTTAAAAATATTTGGAGGTTTTTTACTATTTCAGATTGTATATATTCCATTATTGTGTATTTTATTAATATATTATGGACCTTTTACTAATACTCGCGATATGATAGTAACAACAGCAATGACTACTATGAGGCATCAATACTTTGCTACGCTTTTTTTAAGTGATGAAAAAATAGAAGAGATATTAAAAGAAAATAGACCAGAGGAAGTTCTTGCTGATCAAAACCTAGATGATATTGAAATCACTGCGTCAACTAGTACAGATGCAGATGCTACCGATGGTATTGAACTTGTAGATGTAAGTTCAAAGACTTTTAAGGGGTATTTATTAATAGTAAAAGATCCATCTCGTGTTAAACTGGTTTCTGCACCAAGGCTTGGAAAAGTAGGTTCCACTACATCTCAAATAGTTGAAGCAAATGATGCTATTGGTGGAATAAATGCCGGTGGATTTGCTGATGATGCTCTAGGTACTGGTGGTAAGCCAAGTGGTATTTTAATTGAAGATGGAGAACTAAAAACTACAAATGTTGGTGGTTCATATAGTGTTGTGGGATTAGATGATGAAAATAAAATGATAGTGTCTAATTCTATGACTTATAGTAGAATGAAACAATTAAACTTACAAAGTGCCGTTTCGTTTGGACCTGTAATAATAATAAATGGACAGCCTACTATAAGGTCTGGTGATGGCGGATGGGGAATTCAACCTAGAACTGCTATTGGTCAGAAAAAAGATGGAACAATTTTAATGTTAGTTATTGATGGAAGACAAGCTGATAGTTTAGGGGCTACTTTAAAGAATGTTCAAGATATCTTTTTACAATATGGTGCTTATAATGCGTTTAATTTAGATGGTGGTGCTTCTACTACAATGTATTATAATTCTAAACTTGTAAATAATCCAAGTGATATAATGGGAGAAAGATATGTTCCTTGTGCATTTATAATAACCAAACCTAATAAATAACTATTATAGAAAAGAGGAGGAAGAATGAGAAAAGTATTATTATATTTAGCAATATTTTTTGCAAGTGGTACTTTAATAACAGTTGTTAGTTTGACTTTTGTAGATAACTTTATATATTCATTAGGACAAACTAGTGCGATTACTACAACACAACCGAGTACTAGTGAATTAAAGGATGGAAAAAAAGTAGAACTTCCAGCAGATGTTGATGATATACAATATTCTTTTGATAATAAATATTATACTTATTTAAAGGATAATAAAGTATATATTAATAATATAGAAGATGGAGAAAATGTAGATATTATAGAAGAAGAGAACCCTATATGTTATTATAATTTGCTATATGATAAGAATCTTATAATATATTTTACTGAAGAAAGTGGACAATATTCATCAAAACTTGTTCTTAATACTTATGAAATTGCTAATAAAAAGAAAAACGAATATAATAATTTTACTGTAAAAAACTTTTCAAAGATAAAAGATATGAATATGTCGCCAATTATAAACATAATATATATTAATGTTGAAACTAAATCGGCAAATAGTACTAATAATGTTTTGTATAGAATAGATTTATTTAATAGTATGTCCCAAGTAAAATCAGGTACAATTATTAATAAATTAATAATGCTACAACATAAAGATAGAATTTATTATGAGGATTCTAAATCAAATATTTATTCTTCTGCTGGATATATTAGCTTATTTAAAAATGACGTAGATATGATTGGTATCGACTATGATGATAATCTATATTTTATAGACAAAGAAGAAAAGAAAACCGTTTATAAAGTTAATAACAATAGAATTGTAGATACTGTAGAACTTAGTGATTCAGATCTTGTTACCACGTATACAAATAATTATGGAGTATACTTAGTATATCCAACATATGTTATAAATGTCTCTGGTGAAGATCCATATAAAAGAATAGGCAAATTTTCAAAATATGTTAAATTTGAGGCAATTAAAGGAAATATAATGTATTTAAGAACTTCTAATAACATTTTAATTTCAACAGATTTATTGGAAAATTAATTAATTGTAGGAGGAATAACAACATGGGAATATTTCATTCGATAATATTAGGTATAGTTCAAGGTATAGGCGAGTTTTTGCCTATATCTAGTTCTGCACATCTTATAATTGTAAGGTATTTATTTAACTTCCCAGAAATGGAAGCTTCTTTTGAGACTGCTTTTGATATAGCTTTACATTTTGGAACATTAATAGCGGTTCTTGCTGTATTTTGGAAAGATTGGCTTAATCTTTTTAAAGGTGCATATAATAATTTTGTTCATAAGGAAAAAACTTTTGATGGAAAGATGTTTTGGTATTTAGTTGCAGCAACTATTCCAGGTGCAATTGTAGGTATGCTTTTTGAAGGTATAATAGAAGATGTGATACGTAATAATATGGTCATTATTGCTTTATTGCTTGCTCTTATGGGATTATTTATTTACTTTGGTGATAAATGGGCTGAAAAAAAATATAATAATCCTACAGAATTTGAGAAATTATCTTTCAGGCAAACATTTATTATTGGATGTTCACAGGCATTAGCTGTAATCCCAGGTTTCTCACGTTCTGGGACAACAATGCTTACCGCAAGGTTAATGGGGATTTCAAGAGAAGCTGCTGCTAAATTTACATTTTTACTTTCTACACCAATAATATTTGGCGCTGCTATAATAAAAGTAAAAGATTTATTTATTGGTTTTGATATTTCTATAGTAGTTGGTATAATAACAGCTGCTGTTGTTGGAGTACTAAGTATAAAATTCTTGTTAAAATATATAAAAACACATGATTTTGCGGCATTTGCGTATTATAGGGTTATAGTTGCTATTATAGTACTTGTAAAAGTAATTTTATTTTAATATAATAATATTAGAGCATATTGATTTATTTTCAATGTGCTTTTTTAATAAAAGTATAAAAAAAGCTTTCTTTTTTTTATACATTAATATATAATATATCTATAGTGTAAGGAGATTGATGGCTATGATGACTTATGAAGAAATAATAAAAAATATAAATATTTTACTTGCTGATGATGATGAAGATTATCTTTTAATGACTTATTCATTTTTAAAACAATTAGGATATAATGTTGATAAAGTTACAGATGGTAAGCAAGCTTTAGATGCGTTAAATAAAGGTGATTATCAAATTGCTTTACTTGATTATTATATGCCAGAATTAAATGGAGAAGAAGTAATACAAAAAATAAGAGAAAAGAATAAGCAATTAATTATAATATTACAAACAGGATTTTCAGGTCAAAAACCTCCAATTGAAACAATGCAAAATTTGAATATACAGAACTACTATGATAAAACAGAGGGAATAGATAGATTAAATTTAGAATTAATATCTGCTGTAAAGATATTTAAACAACAAAATGAAATAGAATTGTCAAAGTATAAGCAAAATGCAATAGGTGCTTTAATTAGTGGTATTGCTCAAGAGTTAAAATCAGATCTTTTTTCTATAAGTGGTTCGATCGAATTAACTAATATGCTTATTAAAGATCCGGCGACTAAAATTAATACAGAAGAGTTAAAGAAACTAAATGATATATATATAAATAATAAAAATACATTGTTAAATATAGATAAGGTTTTAACGTCTTTAATAAGGCAATCATCTCAAGATGACGATTATGTTATGGAAGGTAAAGATATAATAGAGTTAATAAGATTAATCTTAAAAAATGAAGCACAGTCTAGAGAAGTTAAGTTTGATGCAAGTATTTCATTAAGACCTAATAGTTATATAAAGGGTAGTATAAATGATGTTATTTTCTTGATATGTGAAATAGTTAAAAAAGTAATGGAATACAGTAATAAACAGGATGAAATAAATTTGTCATTTACTGAAGATGAAAACGACTGGTTATTTTATTTATCTTCGGAAAATGTAAGACGTTTGCCAAATTCTTTTATTTATTTAATAAAGACATTAATGACTTCAATAAATAATACAGAATTTAAAAATGACGAAGAAAATGTTTTAGTGGTTAGTATAAAAAAGATATAGTAAAATAAAGGAAAAATAATGGATGTGTTTTGGCATCCATTATTTTAATTTTGCAATTGTCACACCGTAGCTACCTTCAAAATAATTACCCAGTCTAAAGGACTCTACTTTTGGATGCATTTTTAAAAAATCATGAACTGCTTTTCTAAGAATGCCTCCATGTTTGCCGTGTATAATTTTTACAGAGTTTATATTGTAGTATATTGCTTCTGATATAAAATTGTCAAGATTGTACATAGCCTCTTCAACTGTTTGGTGTCTAATCATTATTTCAGGAAAAAATTCTTTGGAAGATGTATAATTAAGTTCAATGTTTCTTAAATTGTTTTGCTTTTTATTCTTTGTTTCAATGTTTAATTTAGTTAGATTTTCAAGATTAGTGATAATATTTTTTTCTTGTATTTTTACTACATATTTATTTTTACCCTCAATATTTATTACTTTACCTTCAAATGAAGAGTTATTTAATTTAACAATATCTCCTATATTAATCATTTTATAATACCTCAAAAATATTATACCACATATTTATTAAAATTAATATAAATTAGTAGATATTTATTTATATTACTTGATTGTAAGCTATAAACTTGATATAATATTTATTACTAAAGATTGATGAGGTATGTAGATGGATAAACAAAAATTTATAAGGAATTTTAGCATAATAGCACATATAGATCATGGAAAATCTACTCTTGCTGATAGACTTTTACAATTAACAGGAAGTGTACAAACTAGAGATATGCATGCTCAGTTACTTGATAATATGGATATCGAAAGAGAAAGAGGAATAACGATAAAATCTCAAGCTGTTAGAATGAAGTATAAAGCTAAGGATGGAAATGAATATATTTTAAACTTAATTGATACACCGGGACATGTAGATTTTAACTATGAAGTTTCTCGTTCTTTAGCGGCGTGTGAAGGTGCAGTATTAGTTGTAGATGCAGCACAAGGTGTTGAGGCACAAACACTTGCAAATGTGTATTTGGCTATTGATAATAATTTAGAAATATTACCTGTAATTAATAAAATAGATTTACCTAATGCTAGAGCAGATGAAGTAAAAAAAGAAATAGAAGATATAATTGGACTTGATAGTAGTGATGCACCATGTATATCGGCAAAAACAGGACTAAACGTTGAAACAGTATTAGAAGATATAGTAAACAAAATCCCACCACCAAAAGGAGATGTTAATCTACCAACTTCCTGCTTAATTTTTGACTCGTTATATGATAATTACAAAGGAGCACTTGCTTTTATTCGTGTAGTTAATGGAAAACTAAAAAAAGGAGATATTATTTTTACAATGTCAAATAATAAAGAATATGAGATTGTAGAACTTGGGTATTTTAAAGCAGGTGGATATAATGAAACTGAAGAATTAAGTGCAGGAGAAGTTGGATATATTTCAGCTAGTATAAAGAATGTATCTGATATAAGAGTGGGGGATACAGTTACTTTAAAAAATAATCCAGCCAAAGAACCATTAAAAGGATATAAAGAAGTAAAATCAATGGTGTATTCAGGTATTTTCCCTGCAGATGGTTCGGATTACAAGGAATTAAAAGAAGCTATTGAAAAATTAAAGTTAAACGATGCATCATTAGAGTTTGAGTTAGAATCTTCTACGGCACTCGGACATGGTTTTAGATGTGGCTTTTTAGGATTATTGCATATGGAAATAATAGAAGAGAGGCTAGAAAGAGAGTATAATTTAAATTTAATTACAACAGCTCCATCTGTTATATATAAAGTTCATAAGACAAATGGTGATGTTTTAGAGTTATACAATCCTTCAGACTTGCCTAAGCCACAGGAAATAGACTACATGGAAGAACCAATTGCTAAAACAGAAATTATAACCCCAAAGGAATATGTTGGAAACGTTATGGAACTTTGTCAAGAAAGACGTGGAGATTTTGTTAATATGCGATATATAGATAATAATAGGGTCTCTTTGGAATATTATTTACCACTTAACGAAATAATATATGATTTTTTTAATAGCTTAAAATCTAGAACTAAAGGATATGCCTCTTTTGACTATGAAGTTTGTAAGTATGAAAAATCAAATCTTGTAAAATTAGATATATTATTAAATGGTGAAATTGTAGATGCTTTATCTTTTATTGTAAATAGAGAGAAAGCCGAAACACGTGGGAGAAAAATTGCGGAAAAACTAAAAAAAATTATTCCAAGACAATTATTTGAAGTTCCTATTCAAGCTGCAATAGGAGGAAAAGTGGTTGCAAGGGAAACTGTAAAAGCTGTTAGGAAAGATGTGCTTGCTAAGTGTTATGGAGGAGATATAACAAGAAAGAAAAAATTATTAGAAAAACAAAAAGAAGGAAAGAAGAAAATGAGAAGAATTGGTACTGTGGAATTGCCTCAAGATGCTTTTATGAGTGTATTGAAATTGGATGAGTAAAAAAATAGGGATAACAGTTGTTATCCCTAATAAAGTTAATTCTTTATTGATTTAAAGAGTTTTTTAACCCCTTTATAAATTAAAGAGCCGAGAAAATTGAGTGCGTTGTACTGTGTGAACATAAAAATCCCTCCTTTGTTGAAAATATATATTTAAAACTAATTATAGTTATTTATGACAATTTATGTCGATTTTAATCTACATAATACTGTTTTGTGTGATATTTTTATATTATATCATATTATATGCTATAAGTCAAATAAAATGTGTAAAAAAGAAAGGATGTAGTTATATGGCATTGATTTATGGAAGAAATCCTGTAATAGAGGCTATTAATTCAGGAACTACCATTAATAAAATATATATTCAAAAATCAAGTAAAGAATTTAGTGATATTTATAGATTAGTAAAAGAAAAAAAAATAGTTATAGTCGAAACAGAAAAAAGTAAGTTAGATAAAATGTGTAATAACAGAAATTCACAAGGTATAGTTGCAAGTATTACTGATTTTAAATATTGTGATATAGAGGATATAATTGAGCTAGCAAAATCAAGAAATGAAGCACCTTTTATACTAATACTAGATAAAATAGAAGACCCTCATAATTTAGGTGCTATAATACGTACTGCTGAATGTCTTGGTGTTCATGGAGTTATAATTCAAAAAAGAAATGCTTGTCAAATAACAGATACTGTTGAAAAAGTTGCAGCTGGTGCTTGTTCATATATGAAAGTAGCACGAGTAGCTAACATTACAGAAAGTATTAAAAAATTAAAAGACTATGGATTGTGGATATATGGATTAGATATGCAGGGTTCATCTAAAATTTATGAAACTAAGTTAGAAGGAGCAATTGGTATAGTTGTTGGAAATGAAGGTACAGGAATATCGAGATTAGTAAAAGAAAATTGTGATTTTATGATAAATATACCAATGACAGGTAAAATTAATTCTTTAAACGCATCAGTTAGTGCAGCTATAAGTATATATGAAATAGTAAGGCAAAAGAATTTATTTAAAACAAAGAATGAGGTTTAAAAAATGAAAAAGCAAGATAATTTTGAATTATTGGCTCCTGCAGGAAATATTGATAGTTTTAAAGCTGCATGTATAGGTGGAGCAGATGCAATTTATATGGGCTTATCCAAGTTTAATGCTAGAAATATGGCTGAAAATTTTGACTTGCAAAGTTATATAGATTGTATAGAATATGCACATCTTAGAGGAGTAAAAGTCTATTTAACTTTAAACACTTTAATGAATAATAGTGAACTTGAAGAAGCTTTGGAATTATTAATAAGATTATACTCTAAAGGTTTAGATGCAGTAATAGTCCAAGATATTGGGTTAGCTACCATTATACATAAAATTATACCTGATTTGCCTTTGCATGCTAGTACACAAATGAGTATATATTCTTTAGATCAGGTAAAATTTTTAGAATCTATGGGTTTTAAAAGAGTTGTACTCGCTAGAGAACTTTCTATTGATGAGATAAAAAATATCTGTTTAAATGCTAACTTAGAAATAGAAGTATTTGTTCATGGAGCTTTATGTGTTAGTGTCTCTGGTCAATGTTTACTTAGTTGTACAATTGGTAATAGAAGTGCTAATAAAGGAACATGTGCACAACCTTGCAGGATGAAATATTCTTTGTGCGATATAGCTGGAAATAAAGTTATACAAAATCAATATTTATTAAGTAAGAAAGATATATATGGTATTGAGCAAATAAAAGAATTAAAAGAAGCTGGTGTATATTCATTTAAAATTGAAGGAAGAAATAAAACACCTGAATATGTATTAGGCGTAACTAAAATGTATAGAAAGTATATTGATAATAATCAGAATATAACGAATACTGATAAATATGTTTTAAAACAATTATTTAATAGAAATGGATTGAGTGAGGGGTATTTAAATGGTGTAAGTTATAAAGAGTCAATTACTACTTTATCACCTAAAAATACAGGTGTTTATTTAGGAAAAGTTATATCAGTGTATAAAAATTATATAAAGATAAAATTAAGACAAGAGATTGATTTACATGATGGTATTGAAATATATTCAGGAGAAGATGTAATATCTAACATTGTTACTTGTATAAAAGATGAAAAAGGAAAAATTGTTAATGAAAAAGTAGGCATTGGTGAGTTTGTATATTTAGGTGATTTTAAAACTAAGGTAAAAGTAGGAAGTAAAGTATTTAAAACCTCTTCTAATGCGTTAAATAAATCTTTGAGGGATGAATATACAAGAGTTAATAAAAGGCAAAAAATACAGTTAGAAATTTCTGTATTGAGTAATAAAAAAATATCAATACATGTTAAAAAGCTTAATATTAATATAATCTATGATTATATTCCACAAATTGCAAATAAAAAAGAATTAACACAGTCTGATATAGAAGAGGCTTTTTCAAAAACGTTAGATGAACCTTTTGATTTTGAGGGGAGTACTATAAAGTTAGATAAAAAAATATTTGTACCAATATCAGTATTAAACGATATTAGAAGAAATACTGTTGAAAGAATAAAAAAAACTTTAAAAATAGATAAAGACATATCTAAAGTATATTCTAAACTTAATGATTTAAAAGATGAAATTAAAGAAAATATATTAAATTTAGAAAATGTTAATAATAAGGAGAACTCATATTTTATATATAAATATAATAAGGACGTTAATTATATAGATATGTATATACAGAAATATAACTTAAAACCTGACATAATATATATTAATTTTTTAGATTTTTATAAAAATAAAGAAGAAATTTTAAATAAGTATAAATTGAAAATAGATATATATTTATATTTGCCAAATTATGTGGGACCAAATTTAAATAAGATAATAAAGCAAAATATTGAAGAGTATTTAAAAGAAGGAATAAAAGGTTTTTTACTTGGAAGTTTTGAGTATTATAATATAATTAGAAATTTAAGAACTAGTTATAATTTTAAGATTATAGCCGATTATTCTTTTAATATAACAAATATAGTTTCAGCATATTTTATGCAAAATATTGGATTTGACAAAATAACTCCTTCTGTTGAATTGGAATTATCAGAATATATGTATATTTCAAAGAAGATCTGTAGTGAGGCTGTTACGGATATTGTAACTACTATGACATCAAGATATTGTATTTTGGGAAGTTTTATTGGTGGGAAATCTAAATTTAATAGTTGTAGTCATCCTTGCAAGAAAAGTTATTATTTAAAAGATATGCACCGGATCTAATTATTATATTATATGTGATGATACTGATTGTATTATGAGAATACTTAAATATAGAAGAAAAGAAGAATATAACAATATAAAATATGGGATAAGACATTGCGTACTATAAATTTTTGAAACTACTTGAAATCATAATTATAACCATTAAAGAGAATAAAAAATGTTGAATTGCACTTCACTTGCAAAATCAACATTTTTTTAATAGTAAATAATTAATTGTTAAATATTTATTTACTTTTGATTTGGTAACATACTATCAATTATTCCGTAAATGGCTGCTGCTATTAAACTGCTAGTAATTGATATATAGTATCCATCGACAAAAAATTGAGTTAGATATATTATTAAAGCTGCACATGTAAAACCTACTAATCCTCTTCCTAGTGGAATATCATGAATGCCAGTTATAATTGAAACTAAATAGTCAAATAATATTATAATTATAGCACTTAATATTAATATTGGAAAAGAAGAAATGGTAAAATTAGGAGTGAAAAATACTGTAACAGCAAAAATTGATAAAGAAGTAATAAACCTAATTATCATTTGTGATATTCTTAAAGAATCTGTATTATTTTTAAAATTTTGAATTTCTTCCATGTAAACCTCCCTAAAATATATTAAACATTTTTTATTTATTAGTATTATTTGTATAATTAATTGAATTATGCAAAAAATAGTTTTAGGTGATAAAAATGTTAATCGTATTTTTTAGAGCATTAATACTTTATGCAATAGTTTTTTTAGTTATTAGATTAATGGGGAAAAGAGAACTTTCAAAAGTTCAACCTTTTGAACTTGCAATAATCATACTTATAGCTGATCTAGCATCTGCGCCAATGTCTTCAAGGGCAATTTCTATATTTGATGGAATAATACCAATTGTTACACTTCTTATTGCATATATAATTTTTACTTTAATAATACAATCTAGTAATAAAGCACAAGATGTAGTATGTGGTACTATTTCGCCGATAATTAAAGATGGCAAGATTTTGGAAGATGAATTTAAAAGATTACAATACACAATTCCTGATTTAATGTCACAACTTAGAGAATGCGATGTATTTAAAATTCAAGATGTAAAATATGCAATTGTTGAAACAAATGGAAATTTAAGTGTTATAAAAAATAGTGATAATATAAATCAACTTCCTTTAAATATTATAGAAGATGGAAAAATATCTGAAATAAATATAAAAATATTAAATATTTCAGAAGAAGAAGTTCATAAAATAATACAAGATAAAAAGTTGAAATTAGAAGATATATTAGTGGGAACATTAGATGATGATTCTAATTTTATATATCAATTAAAGCAAGAGGTGAGTGAAAAATGACAAGACAAATTTTTATTCTTATTCTTTCGATTGGAGCAGTTATTCTTGGTGGAGTTTGGGAATCTAAATATTTAGAAAGAAGTTGTAATTTTGTACTTGCTGATGTTGAGTATACAGAAAATGCTTTAAATAATAATAATTTTGAGATAGCTAAATCTCAAATAAAAGAACTTGAAGATTCATGGAATAATGTAAAAGATGCATGGAATATTTTTGTACAAAACGATTTAATAGACCAAATAGAAGATTCATTAATAGAATTAAAATCATATGTTAATGTAGGAAATAAAGAAGAAGGAATAGTATATTCTCAAAAGCTTAAAGCAAATTTAACTGATATTGTAAATAGACAAAAAATAAGACTTGAGAATGTGTTTTAAAAAATAAAGTAGACTCTATGTATATGGAGTCTACTTTATTTTTAAGATATTATTTATAAGTAAATCTTTATTTTTTGTACTCATATCACAAAGTGGAAGTCTACATTTTCCAACGTCATATCCTAGATAATTTAGAGCCTCTTTTATAGGAATAGGATTTACCTCTTTAAACAATGACTTTATTAGATCTAAATATTTAAATTGTAACTGCCTAGATACGTCTATATTACCATTAAAAAACTCATAACATATATCGTGAGTTTCCTTTGGATAAATATTAGCTAGAACAGAAATAACACCTTGACCGCCCAGTGAAAGGATAGGAAGTATTTGATCATCATTTCCAGAGTACACAAGAAATTTTTTATCTATTCTAGAAAAAATATCCATAATTTGTGAAATATTAGAACTGGCTTCTTTTATTCCAATTATATTTGGAAGATTAGAAAGTTTAACTAAAGTTTCAGTTTCTATATTAACGCCTGTTCTACTTGGAACATTGTATAGTATAATAGGAATATTTACATTGTCAGAGATTTCTTTGTAATGGAGATATAAACCATTTTGTGTACATTTGTTATAATATGGAGTGACAATTAATAAGCCATCTGCACCTACCTTTTGAGCATATTTTGATAAAGTAACTACATTACTTGTATTGTTTCCGCCTGTTCCAGCTATAACTGGAATTCTTTTTTTTACTACCTCTACAGTAAAATTTATGAGTTCTTTTTTTTCGTTTTCTGATAAAGTTGAAGCTTCTCCGGTTGTACCGCATACAACAATAGCATCTGTTTGATTTTTTATTTGATATTCAATTAATTCAGCAAATTTTGTATAATTAATTTTATTGTTTTTAGTAAATGGCGTTATAATTGCTACACCTGAACCTTTAAACATAAGTTTGGTACCTCCCTTTATATTAGATTATATTTAGCTATTTATATTTTATGATATTTATTATTTCAATTTTATTAATTATTGTTTAATTTAGTTTTTTATGTTATAATTTGAAATTAGAGGTTGAATTATGAATAAATTAAGTAAAAAAGAAAAAACTTTGATGATCGTAAGATTTTTGATATTTGTATTAGTTATATTGGCTATGGTATATGCTACATTAAAATGCATACCTGTAATTAGTAAGTTAGCAAATGAAGATACTAGAATAGAGTTTAAAAATGAGATATCTCATATGGGTTTTAAGGGTGTATTAATGGTTTTAGGATTACAAATTTTGCAAATCATTGTAGCCGTAATACCAGGGCAACCCATGGAAATTGTATCTGGAATGTTGTATGGAACCTGGGGAGGAATGCTTTTATGTTTAGTTGGAATATTCTTAGGTACTGCTTTAGTATTTTTTCTAGTTAGAAAAATAGGAACTGATTTTATACAATTATTTTTTAGTAAAGAAAAAATAGATGAGATAAAAAATTCTAGGTTATTTAAAAACCCAGCCAAATTTGAAATATTAATGTTTATTATGTTTGTTATTCCACTTTTACCAAAAGATATATTTATATATTTAGGTGGAATTAGTCCAGTAAGACCTAAACGATTTTTAGCAATCGCTACTTTGGCAAGGATACCAGGATTGTTTGTAACAGTTTATGCTGGAAATAAATTATCTGAAGGTAGTTTTCTGGTTACATTAATTTTAGTTGGAGTTTTTTTAGTTGTAGGTTTACTTGGATATGAATGGGGAAGTAGAAAACAAAAAAAGATGGAGGCAGAAGAAGAGGAAAAAGAAAATAGCTTGAATTAAATAAAATCAAATGTTAATTATCTTAAAAATAATGAATTATAGTTTTGTTGACATATATTGTTATGTATGCTATAATGTTTGCAAATATTTTAAACATAAACTAAATAATTTTAGGAGGGAATTTTAATGTCTGCAAGAATTTTTTGTTTAGAAGATATGAAACTCGTAAAACAGGTTTATTTATTTGCATTAGCAAATGAAAGATCAAAAATTTACTTATCAAAAAGGGTTATGGTTAATCTTTTTTTTGATTGTGATAAAAAAGAGAAATGAAAAAACGGAAAAAGCAAGTTGATATTTAAATCTTCTGATATGATTTGTGAAATTATAGTAACAGAAGTTTTTAACAAAGTTTGGAACGAATGGATTTTTAGAGTCGATAAGATTAAAACGTCAGGTTTTTTCTTTAAGCATACAGATTTAGATTTAAGTGCAGATAGCGATTTACTTTGTTTTAAAAACGAATATTCTGATTATGATGAGCATATGTTTTATACTAAAAGTTATATGATAACTGATGTGACAAACCTTTAATAATTTAAGATTAGGAAGGAATAATAAAATAAAGTATTAATAAGAAAAATGGGGTAGTTAAGATGAATGATAATAATTTTGCTGGTAATTCAAAAACATCAGTTGATTTTTTGGGAAATGTATGGAATTATGACTGTATGGGATGTGCTATTTTAAGAGGAGATATGAAAATTCCAGGTGGAATTATTTATGAAGGAAAATATACAATATTAGGAGCAGATCCTGAAATTCCAATACCAGGTTTTTTGATAGTGAATGTAAAAAGACATATTAACTCGTTTTCAGAACTTAACAAAGAAGAAAGAATTGAAATTGGAAATGTTATTTCTTACGCAGAAAAAGCTTTAAAAGAATTAAATTTTGTTAAAGAAGTTACTTTAGTGCAGGAGGAACGTTCAAAACATTTTCATATCTGGATTTTTCCAAATTATAGCTGGATGACTGAAAAATTTGGAAAAGGAATTACATATTTACGAGCCATTTCAGGATATGCTCAAAAAAATGCAAATAAAGACGATATAAAAGAAGTATTATATGTTGTTGAGAAAACTAGAGAATATTTTAAGAAACATAATATCAATGAATAGAGAATGATTAGAAAGGGGACTTTATATTTTACAGCCCCTTTTTTTATATATTAGATTTTATAATGTTTTCTATTTTATCTAAGTTTAACTTATTTTCGCTGGAAAACGCTAGTATCTCCTCTTTGGCAAATAAAGTTTTAGTTATATTAAGCAAGTAGGAATTGATTTTAGTTTTTGCAATTTTATCAGCTTTTGTGGCTATAATAGTAAAAGGGATATTTTTTTCAAGTAACCACTCATACATAATTCTATCATTTTCAGTAGGCTTATGCCTTATATCTACTAAAAAGAAAATATGGGAAATGTTTTGGTTATTATTAATGTACTTATTTACTAGTTTTGAAGTATTTTCTTTTTCTATTTTGGTCATTGTAGAATAACCATATCCTGGAAGATCTACAATATAAAATTCATTATTTACATTATAATAATTAATACTTTTTGTTTTTCCAGGTTTTTGACCAACTTTGGCTAATGACTTTTGGCTTGCTAAAGAATTAATAAAAGAGGATTTACCAACATTTGATTTACCAACCATAACAATTTGTTTTAAATCCGTATTAATTAATTGTTTTATTGAAAACGCAGAAGTTTCATATTTAATATTTTTTAACATATTCTTATCCTTTCTAAAAAAATTTATTATATCATATGAAAATATATAAAAACAAGTAGATATATTACTACTTGTTTTTAACTTCTATTCTAGTCATTCCATTCATGTATGGAATTAATACTTCTGGAATATTTACACTTCCATCAGGATTTTGATTCAATTCAAGTAGTGGTATTAGTATTCTAGGAGAAGCGATTGCTGTATTATTTAAGGTGAAACAATATTTAGTGTTTCCATCTTTATCTTTGTATTTTATATTACTTCTTCTAGCTTGAAAATCATTAAATGAAGAACAAGAATGGGTTTCGCTATATTTACCACGGCTTGGCATCCATGCTTCTATATCATGTTTTCTTACTTGTCCAATTCCCATATCTCCTGTACAAACTTTTACAACTCTGTAAGGGATTTTTAAATCTTGCATAATTTCTTCAGCATTAGTTAAAAGGAATTCATGTAATTTTTTTTGTATTTCAAAATCTGCTTCACATATAATAACTTGTTCAATTTTAGTAAACTGATGGACTCTATATAACCCTCTAGTATCTTTACCATATGTTCCTGCCTCTCTTCTAAAGCAACTTGAATAACCACAATAAATTTTAGGTAATTGATTAATATTTTCAAAAGTTTCATCACTATGGTATGATACTAAGGCTACTTCAGATGTACCAACTAAATATAAATTATCTTCAGTTATCGCATAAGCTTGATCACGACCACCAGGAAAGTAACTAGTTCCATACATAGGAGCTTCTTTAACTAATGTAGGAACAGTCATAGGGGTAAAACCTTTTGCTATAAGTTTGTCTGTTACATATCTACATAGTGCCATTTCAAGAAGAACTGCTTCGTTTTTTAAGAAATAAGAACGGGAGCCTGCAATTTTTACTCCTCTTGGTATGTCAATTAAATCAAGTGATTGTGCTAAATCAACATGGTCTTTTATTTCAAAATCAAAAGTAGGTATTTCACCAACCTTTTTTACTTCTACATTATCTTCGTCAGTTTTTCCAATAGGTACTTCGGGCAAAGGAACTCCTGGTATCATATACATTAAATTAGTATATTCTTCTTTTAAAGGAGTTATTTTGTTTTCCATTTCAGAAATATTTTCTTTTAAACTTTTTACTTCATTTATTGAGTTTTGTTTATCTTCATTTGAAAGTGTAGGTATAAGTTTTGAAAGTTTATTCCTTTTTTCTTTTAATTCATCTAATCTATAATTGATTTCTCTAATTTCTTTGTCAACTTCTAGTAACCTATCCACATCAACATTGATTAGTTTATCTACTGCAGCTTTTTTTATTATATCTGCATTTTCTCTAATATATTTTATATCTAGCATAAAATTTACGCCTCCTTAAATCATTAATCATTATACTATGTTATATGAATAAATTCAAGTATATGGTAACTAAAAAAATTTTGTTATATAAAAATTAACATTTTATTGCTTCCGTGATATATTTTTTCTATATTTGGATTAGGGTATGTGGTCTTTTCTATTTATCAAAACAATAATTAGAATGATTTGGTAATATATTATAATTTAATAAAAAAGGTGTAACCTATTATTTAAGCAAAATTTAAAATATTAAATAAAAGTAGTGAGAAAAATTTTTCATTATTTTTTTACAATTTTTGACATTTTTTAAATTATAAAATGTTATAATAAAAAACAAAAAAAATGAGTAATTTTATAATAATAATTTGTTGACTTAAAAATGCTTTTGTGATAAGCTTAATAAGGAAAAAATGGTTAAAGAGGTTAAGTATGAAAAAATATATATTTATAATAGTTTTGATAGGAATTATTTTGGCTTCATTTCTTGTTATAGGAAGTTTAAATACTATAAATGATAAAACCAAAAGATTTGATGGAGCCGGATACATATTACAAAGTGCTACTTCAAATGTTGAATCAGGAAATGTCGAGAGATATTATTTTGGTGAAGATAGTACGTATATAAATAGATACAATGAACAAATAAAATTTAATGATATAAATGGTAATGAAGTTTTAGCAGATACAAATAATTTTATACATTATAATAATAGTTCTATTAGTTCTTTAAAAAAGGGAGTTTTGCTAAATTTAGAAGATATAGAGAAAGAACCTATTATTTACTATAATATTTCTTCTGGTAAAATTTTAAAATACCAAGGTGGTAGTTATGTTATATCACATTTAGATTCAAATTTAGAATTTGAAAACTTTATTTATAAGATATCTGATAATAAATACTTAATAGTAAGTGATAAAATGAAAATTCATTTTAGTAATGGCGATATAAAAGATATTAGTGAATTCATTGAGTTAGAGTACTTAGATAATGAAATAATAAAATTATATAATCAGGATGTTACTTATCAAACAATTTCATCGTCTGTCTATATAGAAATGCCAAATGATATAAAAATTGATTTAGAAAATAAACTTGTTAGTAAGAGTAATATTAATAAGTTAAGTTTAAATAATATGGTTATAGATTCTGATGATAATATAGAGATAACAGATTTTGAAGAAACTAATATAGTAGAAGAAGAAAAGACTGATGAAGAAAATTTAGATAATAATACAAGTACAAATAATAATGAACAAAATAATAATAATAATAATATAACAGATCAAGAGGCGGAAAGTTCTAACACTCAAAATAATGTTTCAGGAAATGTAGTAAGCGGTGATGAAAATAACGATGAATTTGAAGAAGAAACAGTCGCAGTAGAGCCAGTGTTTAAGCTAGAAGGTTTTGAAGCGGATTCGTTAGGTTTTTATTGTAGAGTAGTTATTCAAGATCAAAATAATACATTGATAACCAACCATACTGTTACCATAACTGAAAATTCGACAGGTAAAGTGGTATATACTAATGAGATTGATATGTCAAGATTTGAAGAAGAATTATCTATATCTACTTTAAATCCTGAGACAGAATATACATTTTCTATTGAGTCATCATATAGATTAGGTGAATTTGAATATACAAAGAAATTTATTAATAAAGTATTCTCTACTAGTAGCATTGGTATTGAATATAGTAAAGACTATTTTACTGATACTTCATTAAAATTTAAATTTGATATAGATACATTATCTAAATTTAAAAGTGCTGATTTTGTATTAATGAATGCAAATGGAGATGTGCTTCAAAGATATCCAATAGAAAAAAAAGAAGATCCGGATGAAGAAGTTTCGGTTGAATTCTTTGGATTAACACCGAATACAGAATATAAAGTTGTACTAGAAAATGTTTTATACAATAATCAAATTTTAGTAAACGCAATTAAAGAACCTAGTTCTTATAAAACTTTAAAGAATAAACCGGAGCTTGGAAAACCTGTTTTTGAAATAAATAAAAGAAAGAGTACGTTTGAATTATCTGTTGATAGTGTGGCAGATCCGGATAATGGAATAATAGGATATAGATATGAAATATATGAAGCTGGTAATGCTTTAAGTGATTCTGAACCTGTTTTATCAATCGAGACTGACTCTAAAGAGCCAAAAAGTATAGATATTGATGATATAAAAATATTTAGAAATACTGGTTACGTATTTAAAGTTATAGCAATTTTTGATGATAATGAGAAAAATGTTGAATATGAAAGCGTAATGTCTGAAGAAGTAATGAAACTAGATGGAGATCCTTTCCCAACAATTAGATTTGAAGCGACTAATATTACATTTGAAAGAATTGAAGGTAAAATAATTATTGAAGATGAATATAATACAGTTGACGTAGATGGAAAACCATTTACAATTACTTATTCAGATTCGGTTGGGACTATAAGAGAATTTCAGTCAAGTGGAAGCTTGGTTATACCGGTATCTGTAAATAATTTAAGAGCAAATGAAACATATAGATTTTCCGTTTATGGAACTATAGATTTAAATGATAACAACCAGCCAATTGAAAACTGTTATATGGGAAGCACTGTCGTTAAGACAAAAGAGCCTGAAGAGTTCTTGGCTAAATTTAATAAAAATGATGTAAGTAACACTAAGGATACTTTTAGTTTACAATTTAATTTAGGTGCTAGAGAGGGAGTAGACAATAATCTTGAAGCTACAACATTATCTTCGATAGTATTTAATATATATGCAGGTCAAGTAGTTACTGATTCTCCTGTTAGAACAGTGAAATTAGTTGATAGAAATGTAGAACCGTATGAAAGTGAATTAAAAGAAAGTCTTTATGATAATGAAATAACAATAACTCCTGAATTCTTTGGAGCTCAAAATAAAGATTTTAAAGAAAAGTATTATACAGTTACAGTAACTCAAGCTACAGATTATACTGATTATCCAAATGATTTACCAATTGTTGAAAATACTTTTACATTTGAAACAGTTAGAAAAATTGATTATCCATCTGATCCGGATAATGCGATTAATGTATTAGCTATAAAAAATAAATTTGCAGAGCAGTATCCTGATATTACATCAGGTTATAGAGATGACCTTGATCCAGAAACAGTTGTTGGATATAGTGTAAGTGCTGGAATTAGTGATGAACAAGTAGTAAATGTTATATATTATTTATATGATGCAGATACTGATGAATTGGTCCAAGAAGTTAAAGTCCCTGTGCGGAGAAAATGGAGAAACTGTAGGAAAAGTTTTTGAAATATTTGATGGTATAGAGGGAAAAGATGATAAGCCAAGAAGGGGTAATTCTTATTATTTTGAATACAAATTTGAATTAGATAGTGACGGTGATGGACAAGTTGATACTATGTATCCATATGAATATGATAATATACGTCTTTTATCTACAGTACAAACTCCTTTAAAGCAACAGCCTAAAATATTGATTTATCCATCAACTTCATCTGAAAGTACTGCTACATTTAAATACACATGCTCTGATATAGATAGTGCTTTAGTGGAAAAAAATATCAATGCTTCAAATGGTGAAGTGAATAAGGTAAAGCCAATTGAGGTAGGAAATTATAGTGACTTTAAAGAAGTTACTTTTGATGGGTTATCACAAGGGAATTTAATATTGAATGTATACCAAAAATTAAAAAATAATGGTGATTTTGAAAAGAGAACATTAATTTCACAATATTTTGAAGGCGTGAGAAATATTGATGATTTAACTTATAATGTCACAGTTGATGGTAATAAAGTAAAAGTAACATTATCTGATTCAGCTAATATAGATAGAGTCGCAGCTTTTTATATAGAGTATCAATCTGTTAATAATCCTAGCAAAAAATATACTACAAGACTTTTAACTCATAAAAATGGGATATTAACTACAAATTTAAATGAGATTTCGGACTTTTTAGATGAACCAGTAAGCGTAAATGTTTACGCATATTTTGATGATGGTAGAAATGGATTTGATATCAATGCTGATTATTATACACTACAAAAAGCTTATTTAAGTGATGAATATATATACTATTATTATTTAAACGAAAACGGAGATCTTACATATTATCCATCAGCAACTGGTAATATATATTCAATAAATAAATTGGATAATAATATTAATGTTACAAATGCAATGTATAATAAGTTAACTAATGATTTTGCTTTAGATTTAACTGATAAAGGGTATATATATAATAATGACCCTATTATACAAAAGCCACTTAGTTTGGCTACCTTGAAAAATACTAATGATAATACAATAAAATTTGATGTAATAATACCAGGAATAAGGATGCAAAATGAAGCTGGCGATTTAAACATTGAAAGACAATTAGATCTAGTTAGAATTAGCCCAAAATTAACAGTTAATCCGAACATATCATTGCAGGATGATAAAATTTATATAGAATTATATAAAACTGATAGTAATTGGAAAAATCCTCAATATATTAAAACTATAGAAAAAACAGTAGATGAGTTTGAGGATCCAATAACAATAGATGGGTTAGAAGCCAAAAGTTATTATTATATAAGATTTAAAACTAATATTATAAAATCTGACGGAAGTATAGTTGAAAAATATTTATATGATATAGATCAAGAAATAGAAGGTAGGATATATTATTTTAATACTTTAGCAGATGTAAAAGTATCAAATGTTCAAGTAAAATATAATCCATTATCATATTCTAAAAAAACAGTTGATGTTATATATACACTCGATATAATTCTTGGATATCAAAAAATAAGATATACATTATATGAATATAACAAAGAAACAAAACAATATGATGAAATATATGTTACTGAAGATAGTGAACCTTTCACAACAGATATGGTAAAGCAAATAGAAGCAAATCCTGGAAGTATGTTTAAATTTGGAGAAAAGTATAAAATTAAGATAGATACTATAGCTGTTTATGATAATAATAGGGAACTGGAAATTAGTTCATATGAACATGAATTTAATTTAGCAAGTTTATCAGAGCCTATAGTGGCAATGAAAGCTGTAAGAAGAGGAAATAATATTATTGATTTTAAAACTACTATATATGATCAAGCTAATAGAGTTGTAAAAGATGATAAATATACTTTAGCTATATTAAATGATAAAAGGGAAGATATTACACCAGAAAATGCAAAAGTGGAGTTTAGCACAGATTTGATTAATAATACTATTACGGTTAATGAAATAGATCCAACGAAAAAATATATTTTACAGGTATTTTTAAATTTAGATTTAAGTAATAATGGACAAAATTTTGTGCAGGTAATCAAAGAATTTGAGTTGGCTCCAATAAATGAATACGGTATAGCACTTGGAAACGTATCAGCTGTTGCTAATAATGATAAAGTTGATATAATATTTAATGAAAGCTATAACCTTACAAGTATAGAACAGGTAAGATATACTGTATATAATATAAATGGGTATGCAAAAAGTGGAGTAGTTGAATTTAAGCCTAAAAGAGTACAAACAGGTGAAGATTTTTATTATACATTTACTATAGAAGAGTATTTAGAAGATGCAGGTGTATATTATATTGAGCTACAATTTTTAAAAGAGGGAAAAATTGTTGAAAGCTCTTCGTTAGAATATATTTATACAAAATAATTTTTAAGAGGTGTTTAGAGTGAGAAGACTTATGGATGGAAATAAAAGGGTAATTTCCTTGTTTTCTATAATTATAATAGTTATTATAGCTTTGCTTATAGTTTTTCTTATTTATTCATTAATTAAATCAAGTGATGAATATATAGTTAGCAGCGGAGCGATTGCATATGATGTTGATTATAATCAGATAAAACTTAATAATGAAGGGAAAATTGAAAAAAAGTGGGATGGAAATTACTATTTGTATGATTCAGAAAACAATTCATATAATCTTGGTAAGCAGGCAATTATCTATGACATCGGTAAGTCTAAACTCACAGTAATCGGAACTATATATAAAGTACTTTTAGATGGTCAAGTCGAAAAATATAATGGAAATAATGAAATTACAAATTTAAATGAAGATTTTATTTATAAATTGGCAGATAGAAAATATATTATTACAGGAAGTAGAATAGTTAATGAGTCCGGTACATTAAATACAGAGGATTTCTTACTTACAGTATTAGATCAGGCTGGTAATACATTAATGGCCAATAATGTACTTGATGCTAAAACAATCAATCCTATGATTATTTATACTGCTAGTTTTAAGTTTGACGTTGCAAATGAAAAATTAGTTTATGAAAATCAAGATATTGATTTAAAGAAAATAATAGGGAGTACAAATAAGTACATTGAAAAGGAAGAACCTATTGGAGCAGATAAAAATCAAGATGAGACAAATAATAATAACATTACAAATACTAATGAAAGTACTAATAATACGTCAAATGATAATGCTATAAGTGAGGAGATTAACAATAATAATGTTAATATAACAAATAATACAAATAATAGTACAAGTAATGATAGCATAAAAAAATCTACTTTATCAAAGTATATTGAAATAAAAAGCATAACTTCGTCTACATCGTATATTGATATTAACTATATCGTTAATGATCCGGAAAATAAGTATCAAATAGTTTATGTCAATATAGAGGCTAATAATTTTGAAAAAAGTATCTCTTTAGATAAAAGTGTAACAACATATAGGGTAACAGATTTAAGCCCAGATACAGAGTATTTAATTACAGTTGGTTACAAAGAAATTTTGGCGGATAATTCTATTGCAGATGTAATTGATAGTATTGAAACTGTTAAGACTAAAAAAATAGGAGCAACTTTACAAATAACTAGATTAACTTTTTCAAAGATTTTCTTTACATTAAAATTAGATGCGAATTATTTATTTTCTTCTGGAAAAATTGTAGTATATACAGATGGCGTAAAAGGTGAAGAAATGGATATAAATATAGAGGAAGCTTCGAGGTCTCGGAGGATGGTCTTCTAGTATTAAATATGAATCTGGTACAGATATAAATTTAAGATTAGAACAGCTTACATATAACGATAAAAATATAGACTATGTGATAGAAAACAAATTTAAAAAATATTAAAAATGATGATTAAATATTTTATAGGTACTTAAATTTTGAGTACCTATAAAGTGGTGTATTAAGGAGATGAATTAAATGGAACAAGTTTTAGTAGCAACAGTAAATAGTATTGGATGGATGTTAGGATTAACTTTTTTAGGACTAGGAATAGGTATAGGAATTTTAGGTTCTAAAGTGGCGGAAGCTGTTGGTAGAAATCCAGAAACTAAAAGCGATATAGTGCATTCAATTATGACAATATTAATTGTACTTGCAATATTTTTATTATTAATATTTGCATTTACATTTTTATTATTATTTTATAATCCATTAGTAATATAGGTGATTTATGGTGAATTTAGTTATTCCTTCTGTAGTTATAATATTAATTATGTTTATAATGGCTTTTTTAATTTTCAAAAATATTGTTAAAAGGCTTGATGTAAATACAAAAAAGTATTTTATAGAAAAAATGCAAGAATATGAATATTTAATAACGGAAAAGAAAAACGAACTGGAAAGTTTGAAAACAAAGGCTCAAGAGTATGAAAACACGATTTCGGCTAGTAAAGAAACACTTTCATATATTGAAGAAAAGTCTAAAGATAATAGTTCAAGTTCAAATTCGTCTAGTATTTTTACTCCTTATGATGGAGATAAACTAGAGGGTAAACTAGAGGATAGAAATTCAAGCAATAATAAACATGTAAATAATATTGAAGATATTGAAAGTTTATCTGCCAACAATAAAGAAGGAATTGAAGAAAATAAAGACAAAAGTAAAAATAATAATATAGGAGATAAGGATAATGGTTCTAATAATAGTTTGTCAGGTGATTTGAAAAACTATAGTAATATACAAGTTAACATAGTTTCTAAAAATTCATCTAAAAAGAAAGGTATAAACAAGAGCTCTGAATTACTTAATTATATAAGGGTCCCTGAATATAAAGAAGATACTTTCTTTTATAACTATAAAAGGTTAAAGAAAGATTTTTATTTTGATAATGAAACATTAATAAGAAAGTTTATTGATACTCAAGTAGATAGTAAAGATGATAATAAATATGATATGCTATTGAAATTAATTAGAACTTTTGATAATAAGACAATATATGAACTAATAACTCTTTCTAATGAAAATCAAAAAAAATTAGTGTCTGATATATTATCACAAGAGGAAAAAGATTTAATTAATTTTGATAATAAATTTAAGGATAATAAGAAATTTAATAGTATAGAATTTTTAAATTATTTAAAAGAGCAAATTAAATTATTTGATCCAAAAGTTTATGTCTATGTAAGTAAAAGCGATAAAAGTTATGATTATATTGGAAATAATGTAAAGACAATGTATTATACAAATATGTCTGAGGGTGTTATTATCAAATATAAAAATAAAATTTATGATTATAGTATATAATAAATTTTTAGGAGGTTGTTGTGAGTACATATATCGATAATTTACTTAACGATAAAATTAAAAAAATAAAAGAGGAAAATAATATTTTTGATACAGGTGTGGTAATAAAAATAAAAGATTATATAGTTGAAGTGTCTGGACTTGAAAATGTTTCTTTTTTTGAAAAAGTTACAATTTTAGGAAAAGGGATAGGATATGTTAATGCTATATATGAAAATACGGTAGGTGTTGCTATAGTAAGAGAAACTAGACCAATAAAAATTGGTGATGAAGTTAGTGCTTCTGGAGAACTCTTTAAGGCTATATTTTCTGAAGATGCACTTGGTAGAATAATTGACTTGTTTGGTGAAGATAAACTTACAGGAAAGTATTTTAAGAATTTTAAATATATAGATATTGAAAGAAAAATCGTCCCTATAATGGATAGAACTGCTGTTAATAGACCTTTATGTACTGGAATAGCAGGTATTGATCTGATTTATCCAATTGGAAAAGGTCAAAGACAATTAATTATAGGAGATAAAAAAACCGGTAAAACACAAATTGCTTTAGATGCTATTGTAAATCAAAGAAGTTTAAGCTTACAAAATAAAGAAGAGATTATATGTATATATATAGCTGTAGGAAAAACTAAAAAGGAAATTAAAACAATATATAATGAATTGTTAAAAAGAGGAGCACTTTCGTATACTCTTCTTGTAGTTGCAACAAATGATGATAAACCTCCAGTTCAAAGTTTAATTCCATATGTAGGACTTTCAATTGCAGAAGAATATATGATGCATCAAAAAAAAGATGTGTTAGTTGTTATAGATGATTTAAAAAAGCATGCTGAAATTTATAGAGAAATAAGCTTAATTTCAAATAAATCTCCAGGTAGAGAAGCGTATCCTTCTGATATATTTTATTATCATTCAAGACTCTTGGAAAAGGGATGTCAACATAAAAATGGTGGATCTATCACTATTTTACCTATTGTTGAAACAAAAGGCGGAGATATTACAGATTATATATCTACAAATATTATATCTATAACAGATGGACAAATTGTTTTATCAGAAAAACAATTTGCTAGAGGTCAAAAACCTGCAATAGATTATAGTGTATCGGTATCTAGGTTAGGTGGGGCTGTTCAGACAGAAGATATAAAAAAATTAGGAGCCAATATTAGACGTAAATTATTAACATATCTTGAAACTAAAGATGTATATGAACTTGCAAATGTTGATGAAATGAGTAGTGACTTAAAAACTAAATTAGCGTTAGGTAAAAAAATAGAAGAAGCTTTAACTCAACCTAAATTTTCGCCAATGTCTCAAGAAGAAATTTTAGTTAGATTTAAAGCTATAGGTGGAGAAAATATACTATGAAAATAAAGAATGTAGTAAGAGTAATGAATTTTCACTCTTTGCTTAGAGTAGATTCAAGTAAGAAAAAGGCAGAAAAATACTTCGAATATGAAGAGTATTTAAATGATTTTGTAAATAATATCTTAAATAATAGAAATTTTATTTTAGATAAAAGAATCATAGGTTATAAAAAGGGAAAAAAAGTATTAAACGTATATATAGGAAATGATCTAGGATTTTGTGGTAGTTTTAACAGTAATGTTAATGGAGTAGCAAGAGAGGATATAGAAGAAGATAAAATAATTATAGGAAAAAAAATAATGCAAAATAAAGAAAACGTAGTTTTAGCTATTACAAAGGAAGAGTATAAACAAAATATTAGTCAAATTGAAAATATCTTATATGAAGGACTTACTAAATTGATATATAGAGAAATAAATATAATTTACAATCATTATTATAACATAACAGATATAAAACTAATAAAAAAAAGATTGTTACCTTTAGAAAATAAAAATTTAAGTAGCGAAGAGAAAAAGTTATATAAAGAAGATTTTGTAATTGAAGGGGATATTAATGAGATATTAACTAATATCATCGTAATGTATTTATTGTATGAAATTAGGATAGCTACAGAAAATAGTTATGCTTCTGAAAATATAATGAGACAATCAATTACAAGTCAATCATTAAAAAAGATAGATGAAATAGAAAAAGAACAAAGATTAGAACGTAGAAAGAGAGTTAGTAACAGAAATTTCAAAAAAATAATAGAAAACTTTAATCAATTGAAAAATAAGGGTGGATAGATAATATGAAAAAAGTTGGAAGAATAATATCAATCTCCGAGTTAAATGTAAAAGTTTTTTTGTATACAAATGATATAAAGTTAAACGATATTTTAGTATATGAAGATGAAAAAATGAAACATAAATTTGAAGTTATAGAAGTGGAGGATAATTTAGCAAGTTGTATACCCTTTGATAGTGTAAATGGACTAAAAAAAGGTATTGAACTTGAACTTCAAGAAGGTGGTTTCCAAATCCAATATTCTGATGAGATTTTAGGTAAGGTATTTAATTCTTATGGTGATTTGATAGATAACAATACAATAGAAAAAGAGGTAAAAAAGAATGTATATAGTAGACGATTGACTTTAGAAGAGTTAGATATTTCTGGTAAAATATTGTGGACAGGTATTAAGGTTATTGATTTTTTTGCACCAATTCAAAAAGGATATAAAATGGGACTTTTGGGTGGAGCTGGTGTGGGAAAGACAGTTCTTATAAAAGAGATTATTAATAATGTATATAAAAAGCAAAATTCAAACGCTGTATTTATTGGTATTGGTGAACGTTCACGTGAAGGTAAAGAATTATATGATGAGATGGAAAAAGACGAATTACTTGATAAAATATCTATGGTGTTTGGCCAAATGGGTGAGTCACCTTGTTCTAGGGCTAAAGCAGTATATAGCGGTTTAACATTAGCAGAGTATTTAAGAGATGAAAAAGAGCAAGATGTGTTATTATTTATCGATAATATATATAGATTCGTACAAGCTATGTCAGAAATATCAACAGAATTAAAAAGAGTACCAATCGAAAATGGCTATCCTACCACAATGTTATCTGATATAACCGAGGTAGAAGAAAGAATTAATTCAACAAATAAAGGTTCAATAACTTCATTTCAGGCAATATATATTCCAGCAGATGATATAACAGACGAAGCTGTACAAACTGTTTTAACTCATTTAGATGGTCAAATTGTATTAGATCGTAAAATAGCAGAAAAAGGATTACATCCGGCTATCAATGTTTTCAAATCAAGTAGTAAATCTATAGATCCTGAGGTGATTGGAAAGAGACATTACGAACTGGTTGAAACTGCCTTAAAATACTTTTCTAGATATAATGAATTAGAACAAATAATTGCAGTTCTTGGAATAGATGAATTGTCAGATGAGGATAAAAATATATTTTATAGATCAAGAAAACTTAGAAATTATTTTTCACAACCTATGTTTGTTGCACGAGATTATACTGGCTTAGAAGGAAAAATGGTTGATATTAATGATCTTTTAAACGATGTATCGGATATTTTGGAAGGTAAATATGATGATGTTGACGAAGAGCAATTCTTATATAGGGGTAGTTTAAATGAAGAAAAATGATAAAAATGAACAAACATTTACAGATGATACAGGAAGTATAAAGGTCAATTTACTTAGTTTAAAAAATGGTCTACAAGAAATAGATAAAGTAAACTTTATTAGAATATTAAGTAAAGAGTATAAAATTATAATAATGAAAGATTATATACCAATTATTGGCGAAATTAATGGAAATATCGAGATAGAAACTTCAGAAAGTACTATTTTATTAGAGAATATAGTTGGTTATTATATGCATAAACATAATAAATTTAATTTGTTTTTAAAAGAGGATTAGTATGTTTGAATTAATATTATATGAAATAAGTGAGTATTCTTATATGTTAATAGTATTTTTAATGTCAATACTAGGTCTATTTTTGTTTGTAATAATATTTACTACAAAATTAAAATTAAATAAGTTTGATGCTTTTATATATGGACTGTTTTTGAAATTAAAAAATACCGATATAGTTTTGGTTTCTTTACTTATTGTTAGACTTTTTATAATATATTATACTTCATTTGTTTATTCAAAGCAGGTAATTATTAATATAATAATGGTTGGTATAACTTCACTATTGTATATAATTTTATCGCTTAATATAAAAAAGGGAATATTTGAGTTAATAAATTCTGCTATTTTAAGTTTTGCGTTATTTTTAGTAAATAGCTTGGCGGGTTATATAATAGATATAGGTGGAGAAATTTATATTGTTATAATAAAAGCTTTATTAAGTGTTTTTATATCTATATATGCTACTTATTTTACTTTAAGAAACATAGAGGATGTAAGTATAAGAAATAATTTAAAAAGGAGAAAAACTTATGAAGAAAGATAATCTAGTAAAAATTGTAATGGTGATACTACTTTTAGTTGTACTGGCAGTAGTTGCACTTTTACTTCGTTTTTCTGAAACTGGAATCTTTGAAGATCATAGTTTTTATCAGTATTTTTCTGGTAAAAAAATAGAATATGAAGGTAGTTTGAAACTATCAAGGAAAAATGAAATAACTGAACTTGAATTTAAAGATACTAAAGTTACTTTAGACTCTACACCTATTTATTATAAAGATGTAGAAAATAGGGTATTATTACCAAAAGATATGGCTATTATTTATCCACTACAAGCTACAAAAATGTATAAAATAAATTATTTCTCTAATGTATCTTTTGATGGTGCAGATGTCTATATAGAACGTGAAGATAATAGAAAAAATGTGCAAAATGCTTTTTTATATGATGGAAACGATTTATATTTCTTTTTAGAAGAAACTAAAATTATAGTAAATGAAAAAGAATACATTGTTTCTCCTTTATCATATGCAATTGTGGATTATAATAAAAATATAGAATTATATAACTATAAAGAGGATAAATATGAAATTATAGATACACCCAATCAGGAAATTTTTGCTAGGACAGATAAATATACAATTAACTTAAGTATTGATTCTATTAATAGCCAAAATAGCGATCAATTATTATTAAAAAAGATTGAGAGTTTGAATAATTTTGATTATAAAGGAGGAGATTAGTTTGAATAGAAAATCTAAGACTACTAAAGTAAAAAAGGATACCGAATTTGATTCTATGAAAGCTAACTCCTCTTTAATATTTATACTGTTATTTATTTTTGTAGGAGTTGTAATATTGCTATATTTCCTGTATTTTAGATTTAAACCATTTCAAATAATAGAGTATTCTGGGTACGCTGTATCAGGTAATAAATTAACAGAAAATTTATTAAACAAAAAATTCAATGATGAAAATGATGTTATAAAGGCTGTAAAAATAGAAGAACAAGATATGATATATAAGCGTTTAAATTCATATTATGTAGGAAAAGAACATATGTCAAATATAAATTTGGATTATCCAATATATATAAATAACAATTTGGCATTATTTAATTTATCAGAGGATGTTACTTTAATTACTAAGAATTTTTTATCTATACAGGGGCATCCAAATTTTACACTAACATCTGGTATAAAGTATAATTTAAATGACTTAACTAGAGCAGATTTTAATGATTACATATTCTTAAAGAGTAGTAATAAAATATGTGTTAATACTAAGGAATTAAAAATTAATACAACATTATATGAGTATATAATTCCAATGAATAGTATAATTTATTTTAATAATGAGTATATAGCTTTATATAAAATAGAAGGAGATTCATTCAAATATCAAAGAATATCTGATATTGATGATAATTCTAAAATAACAATTGATGGTATGACTTTAGCATATAAAGATTTATTATTAAAGCTAGGACTTGAAAAAGCTGAAATTAGTGAAATAGAAAATAATGCTGTAAGTGATATCGTAAATCAAATTGAAATATCAGATGAAGAGTTTGAACAAAAAGATAAAATTGTAATTGATGAAGAAACATATGTACCACCTGAGGTCACATTAGATCAGTTTACTGCAAATGTTTATTATATAACTTCAAAATTAGATATTAATGACCCAAGTGGCGTTATTACTTCACCTATTGAGATAACAATAACAAAGAATGGGAAAAAATACTTAATGAAATCGTATAAATCATCTGGTAATATAGAAATATCTGGACTTGCACCTGGTAGTGAATATGAAATAACTGCCAAATATAATTATTTAGATGAAGATGGAAATAAACGTATTAGAGAATTTTTCTCACAAAAAATAACAACTAAAGATTTTGATATATTAAATCCTATAAGTATAGAATTTAGAAATGGAAAGACATATAAAAATAAAATAGAAATTGCGGATATAAAAATTGTATCTGATTTGAAGGATGAAGCTTTAAAAGGAGTAAAAAGTGCTGAGATAGTTATAAATAATGTGTCATATAAAATACCAGTTAGTGCTATAAACTCACTCCTTAGAGGAGAGGCAATTACTTATCAAACATCTGAAGCTTTTACTTCAAATAGTAAGTACCAATTTGAGATAAATATATATGATATTTCTGGGAATAAATTTAATGTATTAAATAACAAAGGTGAGGCGACGACTTCTAAAACGGATCCTACTGTTGGTATAAAAGTATCTAAGAAGGATCCCACATTGATAGATATTGGACTTACGTTATCTAATAAAGATGATGTTAAAATTAGTAATTATAGATACGAATTGCTAACCTTGGATGGACAAATAGTTAGTTCAGATCAACTTGAAATAAAAAACGTTACTTTGTCTTTTGATAATTTAAATCCAAATGAATATTATATAATTAGGGTGTATGCTGATTATGACCTAGAAGATGGGGATGGAGTTCATGCAAATGCATTAATTGGAGAAACTAGTTTTTTAACAGTTCCATTATCGACTTTAGGTGTATTTAATTTGAATACAGAGCTGATTGAACTTACAACTACTAATGCAAAAATAAAGTTATCTGTTAATACTGATATTACAGATAATAGACTATTAAAAATATTATACAGTTGTAATGTTTCATTAGTAGATGAAAATGACACTAATACATATTCTATTGATTTAAATGAAGAACAGATAAGTATTATAAAACAAGGAGAAGCAATAGAATTAAATTTTGATGCGTTAAGTTCTAATACAAAATATTATTTAAAAATAACACTTAATGCAAAACAAGGAACGCATATAGAAACTATAAATACTAAATATTCTATAGAAGAATTTATAACTATGAAAAGACCTGCAAAAGTAAACATTAGAAATATGTTTGTTACAGGAAGTATTATAGACTTTGATTTAATGATAGAAGATCCTGATATAGCTGTACTTAATCAAAAGGCAAGAGTTGAATTAAGAGATGAAAATGATAAATTAATTAGCCTAACAGAAATTGGTACTAATCAAGAATATCAAAGAATGATATATGATAAATTGGTAGAGAATCACAACTATAAATTAAGTATATATGTAGACGAGTATAATGAAGGGCATGATAACTCAACATATAAGTCTAATTATTTATTGTTTGAACAAACTATTCTAACAGTTCCAGGAATAGAGGGCAGTATTGATTTAACCGATTTATTAAGAAAACCAAAAGGAAAAAATCTTATTGATGTAAAATCTGATGTAAAATGGTATAGTAAGACTTTTAATACAGATTCAACATATTACAAGAATTATAATGAACAAGAGGAAATATTAAGATTACATAATGGTGGAAGTAATAATTATGCTCAAATTTATTCATATAATTTAACTGATTATATTGGACAAACTGTTACAATTTCATTTAAAGCTAAAATGACGACTACAGCGGGAACTTCTATGTACTTTGAAAATAAAAAAGAACCTACTAGATCAGGTACAAAAGTCAACGTTAATTCGTCTAATTGGCAGGAATTTAAATATACGGTGACTGTAAATAATAGCGGGTATTTAGGATTTTATATACAATCAGGAAATAATAATCCTGTTCAAATTAAGGATATGCAAGTTGAACTTGGTGAAGAAAAAACAAGTTATGAGGAATTCATATATGATCTAAATTCTTCATTTGAGATAAATTTAATAGATTCTAGAGATGAGATAGAAACAAATGATTACTATGTTTTAATATATAAAAATGATGAATTAATCTCAACAAATAGATATGAAGAAATTGATGATACCAATAAAGTAGTGGCTAGTATAAAGGATTATTTGCTTGATGAAGGTGAAGAATACAAAGTGGAACTTGCTATAAGAGCAAAAGATAGATATCATGTATTAGATAGTATAACATTTTCTACAGATAAAGAAATATTAGGTATTAGGAATAGGGATCAGTTTTTAGAGATACAGCCTCAGGGAAAATATTTTGTATTAGATAATATTGATTTATCAGGTCTTACAGGGAATTCCATACATTATAGTTCAAATATAACATTTCAAGGAGAAATTAATTTCTTAGGAAATTCGCTTACTAGGGACAGGTCAACAAGTACTAATGTATTCCAAAATATTGGAATACAAGGCATAATAGAAAATATGGTGTTTAATATAAGTCTTAATAATGAGATAGAAACATCAGATTTTAATGGCTTTTGTACATATAACTATGGTACTATTAGAGGAATAATAGTAAATCTATTAGAGGCAACACAAGTTCCAAATATAAGATATAGACTAATCGGATATGCAAATTATGGCCTTTTAGAAAATTTTGTTATTAATTTGCAGGATACTTTATATGGTCAAAGTGAGATTACAGGTGGTTTTTCAGTTGTTAATGGTACTATAAGAAATGGATATGTATACGGAAAAGATATGAAAGTTAAATTTTCAAATGTAGTTTCTGCACCAGTAGCGCTTACTGTAAATCAAACAGGTACTGTAGAAAATGTATATAGTCTAGTAAATGTTAATAGTGAAAATCCAACATCAAGTGATTTAATTTCAAATATCATTGGTACAGTTAATTATGGTACAATAAGAAATGTATATTCTCTTGGCAGTGGAAATACTACATTATTAACAAGAGGTCCTAATATAGCATCTGTAAGTGGATATACTAAAATCTCTAACTCATATTATTTTGATGATAGAACATTTAATAATTCATATAATAAAAAAGCTTCTTATACAAGTTTACATGATGTAAAATTTCAAAATAGTATGCTAAATGTATATGATGCCTTTTTAGTAGATGACTTAGTCACTAAAGGATACTATCCTCAAGTTAAATTAGATGACTCAATGCCTGCTCAGGAATATATACAATTGCCACTTTTAACACAATCAGATTATATAGATGTAACAAGTAGTAGATTAATAGAACAAGTTTCAAATAGTAAGGCCGTAATACAAGTATCGGTATATAATCCGGCTGGAGAAGAAATAACTGGTATTACTTTTAAAGATTTTAATGATGAAAATGTAAAAATAGTTTCTCAAGAATATAGTGAAGGTCAGTCTAATGTTACCATAGAATTGCAAAATCCAATAAGATCACTCTCAAAATATTCTATAATGTCAGTTACTTCAAGTGGTGCTTTTGGAATTCCAAGTACAAGAAGTTATAAAGAAAATGAAAGGGTTATAGATGCTGATTTTTATAGAGAGATAAATAATGTAACTGATTGGAAAAATATAAGTAAATCACCAACTGAAAACTACATATTAATGCAAGATCTTGACTTTATAAATGAAGGTTCATCTATACTTATTACCACTACTTATTCTGGAAAGATTAATGGTAATAATAAAACCATTAAAAATATAATTGTTCCAGGGAACTATAAAGGACTATTTTCTACTTTAAGTGGAACAATAGAAAATTTATTTATAGAAAATTATACTCACTCTGAAATAAGTAGTAATTCTGATAATGGATTTATTGGAACTGCATCTTCTAATGCCAAAATTGATAATGTACATATAAAGGGAATGGAAATGACAGCTATTAAAAATAATTCAACTTTATATGTTGGAGGAATTGTTGGAAATGCTACAAATACAACAATTTCAAATTCTAGTGTTAGTGATATAAAATTCAGTATTGAGGATAAAAGTGTTTCTTTAGCTTTTGGAGGAATATTAGGATATGGAACATTTATAAATGTATCTAATTGTTTTGTACAAGATATAGATTTTAATGCTATTGATGTATATCAAATAACAGGTATTGGTGGACTTGTCGGAAGAGAAACAAATGCATATTCAACGGTGATTAATTGTTATACAACAGGTACTTTATATACCAATAATGGTTATTCTATGGGGGGAATAATTGGATATACAAACGGTGCAATGACTATTGATAAATGTTATAGTACAGTTAATATTTCTGGTACTTCTAATTCAAGTATTGCAGGTATAAGAGGATATGGTACTGGAACTAATACAACTCAGCATTGCTTATACCTAGGAGATATGTATTCATATAATATAAATCCAACCACTAGAAGAATAGTTGGAACTGTAAATTCTTCATATACGAATAATTATGCTTATCAAGATCAGCTTATAAATGGTTATTCTACAACAGAATTAGGTGGAGCCGACAAATTACTATCATATGATGAAATATTTTATAAATCTACATATATTGACTTGTTAGAATTTGAAAATATTTATGATTATAGTGGCTTAGAAAATGGTATTTTGCCAAAGCTATATTATGGAGACGGTTCACAACTATTACCAAATCAAAAAGACACAACTATACAAAGAAGTCAAGATAGAACTTTTGAAATTGAACCAATTGACTATAAAACACAAGTAAATAAAACACCTAATGATGCAACAATTCAGTTGATAATATCTAACCCATCTGAAGCACAAATCACCGGTGTCGAAATTGAATCAATGAATATAACAAGACAAGTTATCTCAACTAGGAATCAAAAAACTATAATTAACTTAGACCTTAAACCTGAAAAGTACTATGATACATATAAAATAACAAAAATAAAGTATATTGAAGGAGAAGAAGAAAAAGAATATAATGTTGCATACTTACTAAAATTACAATTCTTTAAAGAGATTCATAATGTAGATGAGTGGCAGGCTATTGATCCAGATAGCTCAGAAAATTATAAATTATTAGGTGATTTAGATTTTAAAGGCGTAAAAGCAAACTATAACTTAAAAATTGGAAGACTTGAAGCTGATACGACTCATACAATAAAAAATTTAACACTTAATCTTACAAAAGATTATGATTGTTTTATTAAGACAGCTTTTTATAGTATAAAAAATATTGATTTTGAAGATATTACAATTACATCTAAAGCTTCATATAATTCTTTATTTGGTTATATAAAATCTCTTGGAAGTAGTAATGCTGGTATTAGTAATATAAATTTTAGAAGAGTAAAACATACAGGTAGTGGAACATGTAAATCATTATTTGATTACGTTAGTACAACTATGAACAATATTACTTTTGATGATGTAGAAATATCATCAAAGGGATATAGCTATGTGGGACCAGTAAGATATATTAGTTCATCTGCTACTAATATTACTTTAAACAATATAAGATGTTATGGTAATACTAATGTTGGTGGCTTTACAGCAAATGGCGTATCTACTACAAATACTGTTACAGGTAAGGATATTACTATTGAATCTTCATCATATTATGTAGGTGCAATTAATGGATCTGGTGGAACTGTTACTAAAGCTACTTTAGAGGATGTTAATGTAAAAGGCTCATATTATGTTGGAGGAGTTTCTGGAAGTGGAACTGTTTCAAATTCTTCAATAAAAAATTCAATAATTAAAGCAAATACAACAAACACTGGAGGTATAGCTGGTTCTGGTGGAGGAGCTAATAACACAGTTGTTAATTGTGAAATAAGTGGAACTAATAATATTGGAGGCATTTCTGGAACTAGTGGATCGGCACTTACTGGATGCTTTGTGTCTGATTCTACAATTACTGGTGTAACGGCAGTTGCTGGTATTTCCGGATATTTGAGTGGATATGTGCAAAATTCTGGAGTTATTAATACTCAAATAAAAGGTACAGGTTCTCAAGTAGGAGGTATAGTAGGTCATGCTTCTGGTAGTAGAACTTCTGAAACTTCTGCAACAATACAGTCTAGTTATACAAAAGATTGTTCTATCACAGGTGATATAAATGTTGGTGGAATAGCAGGACAGCTTACAGCGGGTTCAATTTCATTTACTTATAATGATGCAAATGTTGTAGCGACAACAAGAAATGCTGCTGGTATACTAGGATATTTAAATAATACAAATATGACAGCTATTAGTTATATATCTGGTATATATAAAAATTATGTGGCAGATGCAACTATAACAGCTCCGACAAATGTAGGTGGAGTTATAGGAAATACAGCAGTAGATTTATATAATGATACACGTTATACATCGAATTTTGTTGATGCGGATCTTAATACTGATACTCAAGATGTAAATATTTCTATTGGAATAGGTGGAAGAAAAGAACAAAATATAAATTTAAGTAAAACTTATTTTACTAAATATTCAAAATTAAATGGACAATATGTAGATACTGCAAATGACAACTTTGATGCAACGCATGCTTTAGATCGATCTAGTTTAGAATCTCAAACAACATATACTTCACTTATGGGATGGTCTACTACATATTTTGATTTTTCACCACTAAGTAATGATAAGTATCCATTATTAAAGAATGTAAAAAATCAAGTGGGTATAGATTTACCAGAAGATATTAACACTTTAAATCAAATGAGTGTGCTAGGTACTAGATCATTGTTCTCATTACATAATGGAATTAAAGTATTAAATTCTAAACTACCAAATTTAAAAACATATGTAACTGACATTGATAAAATTAATTTAGAATTTGATAATATCGATACTAATTCATATTTTAGTTATAAAATAGGTGATAGTGATTCTAAAAAGATATCTATTGATAAAAATGTATATACTTTTGAGTACGACTTTATAACACCTATTGAAGTAACAATATCTAATGGAATATCATCTAATATTATTACTTTAAATCCTAATGAAATATATAATAATATTTTAAATTTTGGTGATGAATATTTATATATTACTGATAATAAATTGTATTCTAATATAAGAACTATAGACGGTGATTTTGTAAATTTACATAATGATAAGGTACTTTCAAAAGAAGGAGTTATATATGATTTAAATACATTAGACTCTATAGGAAATATAAATAAAGGCACATTTAATATGTTAGATGAAAGTGTGGCAATACAATCATTTGAATATCAAGGTACAAAAATAGATACTTATTTAAATTTTTCAAATATAACATCTGATAATAAAACATTACAAAGAGAATTATTAATTTATTTAAAGAATAGTAGATTATTCCTATTTGCTCCAACATTAGACATTGTCCCTGGTAAAGTTATAGTGGATAATTTTAATAATAATGAATACCAAACAATATTATCAAGTAATGGTAAATTATATGATTTAAAAACACCATTAAACTATCCAGACGATTTTAAAAATAGTAAAATAAAAAATATAACTAGTAATATACAAAGTAATAACCAAAATCTTGTAGTATATTATGAAAGTGGTAGAGTGTATGTATTTAACTATGTGACAGGAGAAGTTATTTATGATAATCAAGTAAAAGAAGATATATCTTTCTTTAGTTATTTATTTAATAACTTAGAATTAAATAACTCTAATTCTTATGAAGATATAGAAGAAAAGTATACTAAAAGTAGAGAATTAGTAAGTAAGTTAGAAGAAAAACCTATAAATTCAGCTGCATCTGAATTAGGTATATTAGATAAAATTTATCCAAATAATTCAAATGTTTCTAGTAATAGTTTGCATAACATTAAATATGCCACTGTATATGATAATGTTAATGATAAATATGTAGTATATAACGAAAGTGAGATATTACAAACATCACAGGAAGAAATAAAAACAGAAAATTCAAAAATAGATAATAATCAAGATTTATCAGATTATTACGAAAATGATAATATGAAAAAATCAAATATTAGTGTAAGCGGATATATATTAATAGGTATCAGTATAACAGCAATTTTGATTATACTTGTCATATTATCTAAAAAGAAATAGAAATGTGTAAATAAAGGGGCAATATAATTTTGCCTCTTATTTTCCATTATATTTATACATATTCATCATAAAATTTGACATAAGTAAAAAACTATGGTATAATTAAAGCTTAATCAATAAAATATTTTTAAACATAATTGTCTAGGAGGTATTTAAATGAGAAAGAAAGTTTTAATGGATAGTAATTTCCGTAAAGGAAAGGTTTTTAAGAAAATGATTTTTCAAAATAAACGGATTTGTTTTGAAAAACTTACGCTTATGCCATATTCTAAAATATTGGAGCATGAACATATAGAAGATTGTGAGATCTATATTATTTACTCGGAAAGCAAATTTCTAAGAGTAGAAATGTGTGAAATAGGTAAATCACATTCGCTTGAAAATGATACAGAAGATAAAATGATTGTTTATGCTTTAAAATTTAGACGTTGAGTAATGAAAAAATAAAATAATAGATAGAGGAGATCATCTTCTATCTATTATTTTGTCATTAAATCTAATAATTTGGTGTATATTTCTTCTGCATTTTCATTCCAATTTTTAGATATATTTTTAGCTTGAGCTTTAGTTCCAGCGTATATTGTAATGTTAACCATCTCATCATTACCATCTTTAATATAACAAGATACTTTATATTCATCTGACTTTATTGGGATTATTGTTGTATCAATTGAATAATCTGTTTTTACTTCAATAGCATTTTTATTTATCAATTTTTTTAAGTTGTGTAAGTTAACACCAGGAACTAATTCTAATAATTCATTTAATGTATTGCTGCCAAGTTCTGTTGGAACGTATAATATATTTCCTTCATTAAGAATTTCTTTTATATAATTACTTGATTTTAAATTATCTAAGTAGGTGCAAATATCAAAGTATGTTATATCATCAAAATCTTCGCAAAACATGACAATTTGAGTAATACTAAGAGGCATATGAGCATTTTCTAATATATACAATACTATCAATTTGTTATCAAAAATTTTTAAATCTTTTGACAAAATCTTTCACCAACTTTCTATGATTTTTTCTTTACAAAATACCATATATATGATATCATAAATTGAATAAAAAATAAATAGGAGGAGTTAAAAATGACTAAAATAGACAAAAAATTTGTTATTGCAATAGATGGTGCTGCTGCAACAGGTAAATCGGTTCTTGCTAAAGGGATAGCCCAAAAACTGGGCATATTATATATAGATACTGGTGCAATGTATAGGGCAGCAGGTTATTATTTTATAACTAAAAAAATTCCTATGACTGAGGAAGAAATATTAAAGAATATAGACTTAATAAATATAAAATTAAAATATATTGATGGAGAAACTATAGTTTATCTAAACGGAAAAGATATTACATCGTATATACGAACAGAAGAAATTTCAATGGCGGCATCAAATATATCTAAAAATAAGTATATAAGGAAAAAACTTGTAAAATTGCAAAGAGAAATGGCTGGAGAAGAGAGTGTGGTTTTAGAAGGAAGAGATATAACCACAGTAGTTTTTCCAAATGCTGATTTAAAAGTATTTTTAACTGCTTCAATTGAGGTTAGAGCTAAGAGAAGACAAAGAGACTTAGAGAAAAAAGGTAATTACATGGATATAGAAGAAGTAAAAGCCTCTTTACAAAAAAGAGATATACAAGATAGTACTAGAAAAGAATCTCCTTTAACAAAAGTAAAAGATGCAATAGAGATTGACACCACAAATTTAACTAATGAAAAAACTGTAGATATGGTTATTAGTTTATTAAAAGAAAGGATATGACCCTTAAATGATAAGTTTAGTTAAACTTTTTTTCAAAATTTTTCTTTGTAAAATATTTTATAGAGTAAATTTTATTAATAAAGAAAAAGAAGAAAAATTTGATAGATGTATAATATGTCCTAATCATTCAAATACTGTTGAGCCTGCTTGGATTTATTCTAAAACTAAAAATATATGCATTATGGCCAAAGCTGAATTGTTTAATAATAAATTTATCGGGGCCTTGTTAAAATACTTTAATGTTTTTCCTATAAGAAGAGGTGAACATGATGTAAGAAGTCTTATTCATGCTATTAATCTTTTTAAAAATGTGGACAAAAGAAAGCTTTTAATATTTCCAGAAGGAGAAAGAATCAAAGCAAGTGAGAAAAGAGGAGTAGCTAAAGTAGGACCAGCGTATATAGCATATAAAGCTGATGTACCAATTATTCCGGTATATATAACGAAGAATGCTAAACTATTTTCTAAGGTTAATATTATATATGGTGATCCATTATATGTTACTAAAGAAATGGCACTTGATAAAGAAAAACTAAAGGCTTTTTCTGAAGAATTACTGAATAAATGTTACTCATTGAATAAGAGGTGAGAATTATGAGTGTAATTTTAGGCAGCTTTTTGGCAATTAATTCTGGGATAATAGCGTCTAAAGCAATTCTTACAAAAATAAATGAACAAATGAATGATAAAATAATATCTGAAGGTTTATACCATGTGACATCAAAAGAAAATGTAGATGCTATTATTAAAAGTAAATATATAAGACCTAGTAATTATATAATTTCATATGGGAGAAAAAGGTGCTTTTTCTTTGGAGGTATTCCAAGTCCAAATGATTTGAGAAAAAATGTAGGTAATTCTTTCTCATCTTATGAGTTTAATGCTTTAAAGATAGATTTTAAGAAAGATAAAGATGGAAATAATATAGATAAAGAAGAATCGTTAAAGTTGCTAAGAAAATATAAGCAGCGTTCATTTAATGATGATGCTATTTGTTATAACGGAAAGTGTGAGTTAAACGATAAATGTTTTAGTTCTGTTAGCTTAGTATATGATTTTGATATTAATCATAACATCGTTTTAAGAGAAAAAACTGAAGCTGAAAAAATAAATGGATATGTTCCGTCTGAAGAAATAGTAAAAGCTTTAAATATATCAAAAAGTAAAATAAGTAATGTTAAAACGTTTGGTTCTGTATATAAATATGAAGTTGTTAGACCTGCAAGAAAAATATTTGAAATAATAAAAGAAAAATTAACTCGAAAACCGAAATATCCAATGATTAATTCAGCGTATAAAGTAAACAATGAAGTTGCTGCACAACAAACTCCTAAAGAACAGACAGGAGATGGCTCAAAGTTTATGGATGAATTAAAAAGATCTGTAAATGATGAAGAAAGTATAGTTCAAACAGAGTCGTCACCTCAAAGTAATCTAAAAGAACATAATAAAACTAAAAAATTAACACGATAAGTGTATTGTGAGGTGATAATTTGAAAGTTATACATCCATTTGAACCAGTATATAGTACAGAAAGTAAAATATTAATACTTGGTAGTTTTCCTTCAGTAAAATCAAGAGAGGATAATTTTTATTATGCTCATCCTCAAAATAGGTTTTGGAGAATTATTGCATCTATATTAAATGTAGATGTTCCAAGGAATATAAATCAAAAGAAAGATATATTACTAAATGGAAAAATTGCTATTTGGGATGTATTAAAAAGTTGTAAAATAGAAGGTTCTTCTGATGCTAGCATAAAAGAACCTATAGTAAATGATATTTCTAAAGTATTAGATATCACAAATATATCCTGTATTTTTTTTAATGGAAATAAGGCCTTTAATATATATAATAAGTATCTAAAAAGTAAGCTGCATATAAAATGTAAGGTTTTACCTTCTACGTCTCCAGCAAATGCTATGTGGAATTTTGATAGATTATTAGAAGTATGGAAAAAAGAAATAATAGAGGAATTGGGTTAAAAAAATTATTAGCCTGGTTTCTCTATTTGACATATTAGAAATATAGTTGTATAATCAAATGCGTAAATTATTCAAAAACTTTTATATAATTAGAAAAGGAGAGATGATATAATGAAAAATATTACAACCTACACGGGAAATTTAATAGAAGCTTTTTCTCTTGCTACAAAGTTTGCAGTAATTTTTAAAGATACAGCATTACGGACAGGACATATAATTTTAGCCTTGTATCTTATTGAAAGATCTGTTTTAAATATGTTTTTTGAAAAGAAGTTTAAGGATTATTGTATATATGATATGCTGACAATACTATTTACAGAAAAGGAAACATTTAGAGAAATATTTGGTGTTAAAGAGGCAAAAATATACTTTGATGGTATATCAGATAATGATGATATTGAATTAAAAGAAGATATAAAAAAATTTTTAGGTTCAGTTTGTGAAGAAGAAATAAATTTTCTTTTAAAACTTGACTATATAAACTATTCATTATGTTATTCTGACAATCTATCATATGCTATAAAAAATGCTTCTAAAAATAATGATAATGTTGTTAGTGAAGAAAGTTTATTGTATACAATTCTTTTAAATAAAAAATCAAGTGGATACAAGATTTTGTATAATGTACTGAATTTTTCTTCTAATCAACATTATGATGAGAAAGCAACAGATAAGTTTATAAAGACAGATTTATTTAAAAGTTTTAAAACTTTTAATAATGAAAAAAATATATTACCTAGAGAATTACAAAAATTTTGTAGTATTTTAAATGACAAATTTACTAAAGGAGATGAAATAGATATCTTAGGGCGTGATAAAGAGTTAGAGGACGTATTTAGAACTTTAGGGAAAAAAACAAAAAGTAATGCTATTTTACTTGGAGAAGCAGGAGTTGGAAAAACCGCTATTGTTGAAGCTTTAACTCAAAAAATTGTTAATGGTGATTGTCCAAGTAGATTTGAAAATTATATAGTTATAAGTTTAGATATTTCTAATATGATATCAAATACTCAATATAGAGGACAATTTGAAGAAAAAATAATGTTATTAAAAAACTTTATTAAAAAGTATAATAACGTAATTATTTTTATAGATGAAGTTCATCAAGTTATGGGTGCTGGTAGTACAGTAGAATCTAATAATGATTTAGCTAATGCTTTGAAGCCGTTGTTGGCAAGAGAAGGTATACATGTAATAGCTGCTACAACCCCTGATTATTATGAAAAATACATTTCTTGTGATAAGGCTTTTGATAGACGTTTTAAATCAATTTGGATAAAAGAGATCAAAGTAAAAAAATTAAAATATATTTTATCAAAAAAGATAAGAAAACTTGAAGAATTTCATAATGTAAAAATATCAAATGAAATTATTGACTTAGCTATTTTATATGCCCTTTACTTTAAAAGCAACTTAAACAATCCAGATAAGACTATAGACATTATAGATGAAGCTATGGTTAATGCAGAATTTAAATCTAATTATATTGTTACAGAAGATGATGTAAAAGATCTTTATAGTGAACAATTTGAATTATATGAAAATATGAGTTTAGAAGAAAAAGAAAGAACAGCTTATCATGAAGCAGCCCATTATATTTCATATGCATTTTCAGATAATTTAAAAGAAATGTTTAATATAGAGTGTGTTTCCATAATTGGTAATAAAAATACAGCAGGGGCTAATATATTATCATATAAGGATATAAACTATACTTTTAATTATCAAAGTTTTGAGGCATATATAATTTTTTTGCTTGCCGGAAAATGTGCTCAAGATCTATATTCAAATAAAAAGATAAAAGATGAAGGAGCAAGTAGTGATTATATGGAAGCAAATAAATATATAGTTAATATGCTTACTTCTACAATGTCAGATAAAGATACTTTGTATCTTGTCACTTTCCAAAAAGAATTTTATACCGAAAATATAAAAGATAATATATTTGAACTAGCTAAACAAAAATTGGATCATTTTGAACAACTAACCATAAGATTTTTGGCAAGTCATGAAAAAGAACTTGAAAAAGTTAAGCAATATCTTTTGGAAAAAGGTATAGTAAGTGGGGAAGAATTAGAACGTTTATTATATACTAAATAACAATACAGGATCACATTAGTTTGTGGTCCTTTTATTTATATAATAATTATTCTTTTTTAAGTTTCCGCAAAAATTAAAGCCACCCCGAAAAATGCAATTTGAGTGTATTTAGATGGCTTTTCTTTTTTT
>CALXJF010000008.1 GCA_944388575.1 uncultured Clostridia bacterium | reverse complement strand
TTAAAGACTGAAACCTTTTAATATCAAGGGTTATCAGTCTTTTACTCTTTTACAACTGTCAAATTCAGGATTATATTATACATAAAAAATATGTAAAAGTCAATAAATATATCAAAAAAATAGATAAAAGTTTGACTTATTTTGTGTATATTAAATTCTTTTAATCTAGTAGTATTGCTTTTTTTTAAAATTTATAGTAATATAAAAGCATATTAGATAGAGGAAATGAGGTAGAGTATGGAAGAATTTGATGATTTTATTGATGAAGTAGATACAGAAAATATTGCTGCTGATTTAATGGATGTAAAAGAGAAAGCAAGAGTAGAATCATTAATAAATAAACTTAAAATGTATGATTCAAATAAACAAGAACTTACTAATTTATACACAACAATATTAGAAGATGATAATGTAGCTTATTTATTATTAAAACTTAGCCAATCACCTATATTTGTAAAACATTTTCCAGAATTTTATATAAAAAATCAATATGGGGAAGATGTTATAAATTGTCAGCAGAATTCGCCATATCATAAATATGGAGTTTTTAGGCATATTTTAACTACCATTGAATGTGTAGGTAATCCACAGATTCCAATTGGAAAATGGCAAAAAAAGTTATTGAAATGGACTATGTTTTTACATGATATAGGTAAGCCATATGTTAAAGTAATATTGGATGACGGAACAGATAGTTTCGCAAAACATGACGAAAAATCAGTTGAACTTGCTGCAGGAATTTTAGATAGATTTTATTTTACAGAAGAGGATAAAAAGATAATTTTAACATTAATAAAGTATCATGATAGGTATCTTAATGAAGGTGAAATTACATATGATAATATGAAATTTTTAGCAAGTGAATTGAATAATAGTAAAGAGTTATTTTATTTATTATTAGATGTTAAAGATTCTGATGCTAGAGCTAAGAATGTTGATGTATATAATAAATTTAAGCTAGTAAAAAATAAATATATTGAATTTATAAATAAATATATGAATTATGACAATGAAATTACTGATGATGATAATCAAGAGATAATAACTAGTAATGATATATCTAAGAATTCTATTGAGAGTATATCTAAACCTGAGTTAGATATGCTAATTGAAGATGTAATGAGTAAAAGAAGAATGAAGTCAGTTTATCAACCAGTAATTGACTTAAAAAAGAAATCTGTATATGGATATGAAGTCTTTACAAGAATAGAGAATTCTAAGAATATTAGAATAGTAGATTTTATAAACTATACTAATCAAATTGGAAAGTATGAAAAAATACAACAAATAATGATGATTAATTCTATAGAATCTTTTGAGAATACTCCACAAAAAGAAGCAGATTTATTATTTGTTAATTGTGATTTGAATAGTTATGAAAAGTATGTTAATAAACCAAGACTATATGATATGATGGCAAGAAATAAAATTGTATTAGAATTTCAAAATTATGAAAAGAAAGATTTTTCAGAAATACAAAAAATTATTACAAATATACATAAAAATAAAGGATTTGTAGCATTAGATAACTTTGGGATTGGAACTTTGTCAATAGATGATATTAACATGCTTGATATAGATTATATTATACCAGATATTTCTTTAATAAGGGAATTAAAGGATGATGTGGAGAAGCAAAAGTTTTTATCAGATCTAATTACATATTCTATATCGAAGGGATGTAATGTAATTGCTATTGGTGTAGAAGATATATCAACTTTGAATTTATTAATAGAACTTGGAGTTAATTTAGTTCAAGGATACTATTTTTCAAAACCTATAGATGTGTTAAAGAATTTTAGTACGAGTATAAAAACTTTATTATCATCTGGAGCTAATGATGCTATATCATAAAAAATAAAAAAAACTCTTGACAAATATTTTTTTTAATAGTATAATCTTTGTGAACAAACGTTCTGAATGAGAGGAGATTAAGAAATGATATCAGAAGAAAGAAAAAAAGCATTAGATATAGCTATGGCACAAATAGAAAAGAACTTTGGAAAAGGTTCTGTAATGAAACTAGGTGAGGTAGGAAATGTTAATATAGATTCTATACCAACAGGAGCTCTTAGTTTAGATATAGCATTAGGAATAGGAGGTTTTCCAAGGGGAAGGATAATAGAGGTATTTGGACCAGAATCGTCTGGAAAAACTACGGTTGCATTACATGCTATTGCTGAGGCACAAAAACAAGGTGGAATTGCAGCATTCATAGATGCAGAGCATGCATTAGATCCTGTATATGCTAAAAAGTTAGGTGTGGATATAGATAATTTAATTGTAGCTCAGCCAGATACAGGAGAGCAAGCTTTAGAAATTGCTGAACAACTTATTAGAAGTGGAGCGGTTGATATTATTACAATAGATTCTGTTGCTGCACTAGTACCTAAAGCAGAGATAGATGGTGAGATGGGTGATTCGCATGTTGGTTTACAAGCAAGATTAATGTCGCAAGCTTTAAGAAAGCTAACAGGTGTTCTTAATAAATCAAAAACAGTTGCTATATTTATAAATCAATTAAGGGAAAAAGTAGGTATAATGTTTGGAAATCCGGAAACTACTCCTGGAGGAAGAGCCTTGAAATTTTATGCGTCTGTAAGATTGGATGTTAGAAAACAAGAAGCAATAAAGATTAATGGAGAAGTTGTAGGTTCTAGGACTAAAGTAAAAGTTGTAAAAAATAAAGTAGCTCCACCATTTAGGGAAGCAGTATTTGATATTGTTTATGGTGAAGGTATTTCAAATGAAGGTTGCGTTTTAGATATTGCAGTAGATTTAGATATAATAGATAAAAGTGGTGCATGGTTTGCATATAATGGTCAGAAGATTGGACAAGGAAGAGAAAATGCTAAATTATTCTTAAAAGAGAATCCTGACATTATGAAAGAGATTGAAAGCAAGGTTAGAGAAAATTTTAATTTAGCTTTTGAAAAGAGTATGGGAGAAATTCCAGAAGCAGATCAAGTCGAAGAATAGGAGCAAGTATAAATGAATTTCGAAGTCGCAAAGGAAAAAGCTCTTAGATATTTAGTTATGGCTAAAAAAACTGAAAAAGAAGTAAGAAATAAGCTTCAAAAAGTTCACTGTGAAGAAGAGATTATTGACAAAGTTATTGAATATTTAAAAGATTTAAAATATATAGATGATGAAGAATACGTAGACGCATATATTAGACAATGTATGCGTCTACAAAACTATTCAATATTTGAGATAAAAAATAAGCTATTGCAAAAGGGAATAAAAAAGTATATAATTGAAGAAAAAATTTCAAAATTAAGTCAGACTGGGTATGAAAATGAGCTTATTAATAAATTGATCAATGGAAAATTAAAAGATATGGAACCATTAAAACAAAGACAATATTTATATAGAAGAGGTTTTAAAACAATAGATATAGAATAAAGGGAGGTTTTTTATGATTACTATACCAACACCTCATAATGAAGCAAAAAAAGGAGATATTGCAGATTATGTTATAATGCCAGGTGACCCATTAAGAGCTAAGCACATAGCAGAAAAATATTTAACAGATGTTGTATGTTATAATAAAGTTAGAAATATGTATGGATTTACAGGATATTACAAAGGAATAAGGTTATCAATTCAAGCTAGTGGTATGGGGACACCATCAATGGGAATATATTCAAAGGAACTATATGAAGGCTATGATGTGGATACTATAATTAGAGTGGGAAGTGCGGGTTCTTTATTGGATAGTATATCGATGAGAGACATTGTTATAGCAACAGAAGTAGATACTGATTCTAATTATCCATCGCGTGTTGGGATTAGTTCTGAGGCATCTTTATCTGCAAGTGATGATTTACTTAGAATTGTTAGTAATTATATAGAAGAAAATAAATTAGAAAATATTAATATAGGAAAAATATTTACTTCAATTATATTCTATGATGATGTTAATCATTTAATTGATTTATCCAATAAAGGATATTTAGCGATTGAAATGGAAACAGCAGCATTATATGCCAATGCTAAAATTGCAAATAAAAGTGCTTTAAGTATTTTTACTGTATCAGATAATCCAATTACTAATGAAGCTCTATCTTCTATAGAAAGGCAGGAAAATTTTGATCAAATGGTAGAGATTGCTTTAGAAATAATAGTTGAAAAGGAAAGGAATAAAAATGACTGAATTTATTTTGAAGAATAAGCCAGAGTATAAATTTGTATTAGAAAATTTTGAAGGTCCTTTAGATTTGTTGTTACATTTAATAAGTAAAAATAAAATGGATATATTTGATATTTCTTTAAGTAAGCTTACTGATGAGTATGTCAATTATATTAATGAGTTAAGTGAAAAAAATATTGAAATAGCAAGTGAATTTATAGTTATGGCAGCTACTTTATTAGATATTAAAGCTAGAAAATTATTACCACAACTTGAGCCTAAAGAAGATGAAGAAGAGGCGTTAACAGAAGAAGATATAATAAATCAAATTATTGAATACAAGAAATATAAAGAGATTTCTAAAATTATTTTAAAGTTATATGAAGAAAGTTTTGGATCATTTTCTAAACCAATGGAAAAAATAAAATTTAGCAAAAAAATTAGTTATTCTGGGCAGAATTTTGATAAGAATGAAATCTTTTCTTTATATAAAGAAATTTTAAATAGAAACAGAAATAAATTTAATAAGAAGTCTGAAGAGATTAATAAGATTGCACTTTATGAAAAGGTAACAGTACGTGATAAAGTAAAACAAATAGTAAATTACTTAAACTCTAATGATCAAATGATTTTTAATGAAGTATTTAATCCTGAAATTTGTAATAATATTGAGGTTGTTACAGCTTTTCTTGGAGCATTAGAACTTAGTAAATTAAAACAAGTAAATATAGAGCAAAATTATTTATTTTCTAATATAAATATTACTAAAAATGAAGAAGTAAAAAATATAGAATTTGATTTGACATCAATTAATGAATAAATTATAAAAAGAAGATATCCCCATAATTTATGAGGATATTTTTGTTTTATTATAGTTTATTTACATACTCAATAGTAATTTTATAGTTATTTGATAATTCTTTACTTGAACATCTGAAATTGGAGACTTTTCCTTGAATTGAGGGGATATCATCTAATTTTATCTCTTTATTGGAACAAATGAATTTTATTTGTATTTTTAGATGCTCATTTTTATTTAAGTAGTCTGTATATATATTTATGTTTATATAACTTTCTACATAATTTTTAAAAATATATAATAGAACATCATTTAAAGATTTTTTTACATTATTTAAAGCCTCTAAGTTATAGTTAATTGAATTTCTAAGTAGTGTTTTTTCAATTGTAGTAAGTATCCATTCGATGTTTTCTTTTTTATTATTTGCTATTGAGATATTCAATAAGTTGTTGTAAAGTTCCATAGTATCTTCCTCCTTAATTATAAAAGAAATTTATATTTTTGTGTATATATAATTATAGCATATTTTACATAATTTGTAAATGAACGAAAATCATCGAATAATGTTTAAATTTATAAAAAATGTAATTATATATTGTTATATTTAATATATAATTGTGAAAGCAATGTGAAATATTTATCATTTTTATTCTTGCACTTGAATATACATATTTATTGTGATATAATAAATTAGCACTTGAAATGAGAGAGTGCTAAAATGGAGGTGTATTAATTATGTTAAAGCCATTAGGCGATAGAGTAATTGTAAAATCATTAGAAGTAGAAGAAACTACAAAAGGTGGTATTGTATTACCAGGAAGTGCAAAAGAGAAATCTGGTATTGCTGAAGTTGTTGCAGTAGGCCCAGGAGGTAATATAGACGGTAAGGAAATAGTTATGACATTAAAAGTAGGAGACAAAGTAATTTGTTCTAAATATAGTGGAACAGAAGTTAAGTATGAAGGTCAAGAGTATTCAATATTAAAACAAAGTGATATTCTTGCGATAGTCGAGTAGTGAAGGGGGAATTTTAATATGTCAAAAGAATTATTATTTGGTAGAGATGCTAAAGAAGCATTAGAAAAAGGTGTTGATAAATTAGCTGATGCTGTAAAAGTAACACTTGGACCAAAAGGTAGAAATGTAGTACTTGATAAATCATTTGGTTCACCACTTATAACAAATGATGGAGTTTCAATTGCAAAAGAAATTGATTTAGAAGATCCTTTTGAAAATATGGGAGCACAACTTGTTAAAGAAGTTGCAACTAAAACAAATGATGTTGCAGGAGATGGAACAACTACAGCTACAGTTTTAGCTCAAGCAATGATAAAAGAGGGATTAAAAAATGTTTTAGCAGGTGCTAATCCTGTTATTGTAAAAAAGGGAATAGAAAAAACCGTTAAAGTTGCAACTGATGAGATAAAGAAAATATCTACACCAATTAATGGTAAGGAAGATATTGCAAGAGTTGCAAGTATTTCTGCAAATGATGAAGAAATTGGAACACTTATTTCTGATGCTATGGAAAAGGTTTCAAAAGATGGTGTTATAACAATAGAAGAGTCTAAGACAATGGATACAGTATTAGATGTAGTTGAAGGAATGCAATTTGATAGAGGTTATTTGTCTTCATATATGGTAACTGATACAGATAAAATGGAAGCAATTCTTGATGAACCATATATATTAATAACAGATAAAAAGATATCTTCTATTCAAGAAATTTTACCAATTCTTGAGAAAATAGCTGAACAAGGAAAAAAATTATTGATAATAGCAGATGATGTAGAGGGAGAAGCTTTAGCTACATTAGTTCTTAATAAATTAAGAGGAACATTTACTTGTGTTGCTGTTAAAGCTCCGGCTTTTGGTGATAGAAGAAAAGAAATGTTACAAGATATTGCAATATTAACAGGTGGTGAAGTAATATCTTCAGAATTAGGAATGGAGCTTAAAGATACAGATATTCTTCAACTTGGTCGTGCAAAACAAGTTAAGGTTCAAAAAGAAAATACTATTGTAATAGATGGTTATGGTGATGAAGATAAAATAAAAGAAAGAGTTTCACAAATAAGAAGCGAAATTTCAAATACAACTTCTGATTTTGATAGAGAAAAGCTAGAGGAGAGACTTGCTAAATTAGTAGGCGGTGTTGCAGTAATTCAAGTAGGTGCAGCAACTGAAACTGAAATGAAAGAGAAAAAATTAAGAATAGAAGATGCATTAAATGCTACTAAGGCAGCTGTTGAAGAAGGAATAGTAGCTGGTGGTGGAACAGCATATATAAATATTCTTCCTGTTGTAAAAGAATTTACAAATACTTTAAGCGATGATGAAAAATTAGGTGCAAGAATGATAGAAAAAGCATTAGAAGCTCCTATAAGACAAATTGCATATAATTCAGGAGTAGAAGGTGCAGTTATAATAGATAAGATTATGTCACTTGAAAAAGGTATGGGATATGATGCATTAAATGATAAATATGTAGATATGAAGAAAAATGGTATTGTAGATCCAACTAAAGTTACAAGGTCTGCTTTACAAAATGCTGCTTCAATTGCAGCTATGGTAATAACTACTGAAACATTAGTTGCAGATAAAAAGGAAAAAGAAGGATGTAATTGTAACCATGACGCTGCTCCAGGAATGGGCGGTATGGGAATGTATTAAAAGACAGATTATATTCTTTAAAATGAAAAAATTGAGATTACATTTGCAATCTCAATTTTTTTTATATTCAATTTTACAACTTCAGTATGTCCGTTATAATTTTACTACGTAAATCCCGAATATATCATAATATTTCTCCTTTTTTTTGGCCGTCAGCGTGAAATATTTAATAATTAACTTTTATTGAACTATTATAGTCCATAAAGAATCACTTCCCTTCTAAACCGTCCAAATTTCACATTTGTGAAATTTTTAACTTCTAACTACATTTTTGTTATAACATGATTACATAATTATGTCAATGCTCTTTTTCTAATTTTTCAAAAAAATAATTATTTTCTTAAAAAAGGAGTTAATTCTCTTATTACTTTTTCTTGTAAATTAGAAAATTTTAAAATTTGATCTTTTAAGTCATCATCCATATCTAAATTACTATTTATTAATTTGTGACATTCTATATATCCCATAATTGCACCTTGAATTAACATTTCACTTATATGTGAATTACTACTATCTTTTAACGTATTGATTTGTATACCAGTCCATCCCATAACTTTTTGGGTTATCGGGGTATCTGCAGGTCCTTTATCTATGTTCTCATATTCTATGTGGATGTAGTTTAAAAAATTCTCATATTCTTTTGATTGTGCTTGTAATATTTTCTTAAAATTTTTATCGTCTGTTTTTTCAATTACTATTGCATAAGAATCTTCTCCCATTTTGATAGCTTTATTAAATTGATTTAAAATTTTTAATGTTTCTTTATTCATAAAAAATAAACCTCCTATTTATATTATTAGTATAATAGGAGGTAAAGATACATTAATTTATTTTATATAGTAAAAATAGTTAAGTACTTATTCTTTTTAAAATTTCATTACATTTGTTGATTATCTCATTTTCATTTATATTTATTGTTAATTTTTTATTTTCCATAAGAATTTTACCGTTTACTATAGTATGAGTTACATCTCTTCCTTTTATATTATATACTATATTTGATAATAAATTATTTATTGGTTGTAAAGTTATATCAGATGTATCAATGATTATAATATCAGCAAGTTTACCAACTTCAATACTACCAATTTTATCTTCCATTTTTAAAGCTTTGGCAGCATTAATTGTAGCCATTTGAATTACCGTTGAAGCATCTAGTATTGTTGGGTCTTCCTGGTAACCTTTTTGAAGTAGAGATGTAAAATTCATTGCTTCAAACATATCTAAATTTGATCCACTACCTTGACCGTCTGTACCAAGACAGACATTGATACCATATTCTTGCATTTTTTTAATGTCTGCAATTCCACAACCAAGACGTAAGTTACTTATTGGATTATGAACTACATTAGCCTTTAATTCACCTAAAGTTTTTAAGTCTTCTTTTGTTAATTTAACACAATGGGCAAGAATTAGATTTATATCTTCAAAATACTTTGTTAATACTTTACTTGGAGTATCTACATTATATATTTTTTTGATATCTTCTACTTCTTTGGTATTTTCACAAAAATGAAGATGTAAAGAAAAATTATATTCGTGACAGAGTTTAGATACTATTTTTAAATAATCTGCATTTGTTGTATATAGTCCATGTAATGCTAATGTAGAGTAATTATTGGTTGTAATATCATTATCTTTATTATTATATATTTCTAGCATCTCATCAATTCTGTTATTACTCTTATTATTTTCTCCCATTAAACATCTAGAAACACAGTACCTTATAGGGAGTTTATGAGTGGCTTTAATTATTGCATCTGTAAAAAAATAATTATCATTTAGTAGTGTAGTACCTGTTTTACAAGCTTCAATTAAAGACAACATACTTGTATAATATACATCATTTGGAGTTAATTTATCTTCTTTTGGCCATATTTTTTCATTTAGCCATTCAGTTAAAGTGTAACCATCTACCATTTCTCTAAATATACTCATTGGTACATGTGTATGCATATTTATTAACCCAGGCATTACAACATTCCCTTTAGCATCAATAATTTTTGCATTTTCTAGCATAATATTTTTTTCAATTTTAGTTATCTTATTTCCTTCTATTAATATATCTAGATTTTTGATAACTGTTTCTAAGGAATTATTTGATTGTTTTTCAAATAATACAACATTTCCATTTTTTATTAATATTTTATCCATATAAATTACCTCAAACTTTATTATATCAATAAATGTTTTTTTTGTAAATAATTAGAGTATGTTGAATTTTTGCTCTTAGATAATTTCTAATGTTGATATAGTTAAGTGTTTATGATATATAATTAATGGAGTTGATGCAAATGGAAAATATACAATTTATAACATATAAAGATGAATATTTAAAAGATATATATAAATTTGTTTTTAATATTATGGTTAAAGATGTAAAAAAAGATCCAAAGCAATTAAAGATTGAGTTAAAAGACTTAGAGAATATTAATAAAACATATATCAAAAAAAATGGTTGCTTTTATATAGCTATTAATAATGAAAATAAAGTAGTGGGAACTATTGGACTTATATATAAAAGGGGAAGATGGGAGATAAAACGATTTTATATTGATGCTAGTTATAGAGGTAAAGGCATTGGTAAAAAGTTATATTCTATGGTAGAGAATAATTTGAAAAATAGAAATATTGATGAGTTATATATTGTAGTTGGAAATAACTTGAAAATAGCGAAAGAAATATATATAAAATGGGGATTTTTTGAAAGTAAAATTCAAAATGATAAAAACAATACTGAGCTAAAAAAGATTTTAAAATATGGAAATAACTAGTATTTTTAGAACAAATGTTTACTTTAAAAACGATACATGATATAATTTTTCTGTAAGACATAGTAAAAAAAGAGGCGTATTTTATGAGAATGTATATGTGTATAGATTTAAAGACTTTTTTTGCATCTGTTGAGTGTGTTGAAAGAAATTTAGATCCCTTTAGTACAAATTTAGTTGTAGCAGATGAAAGTAGAGGTGATGGGAGCATATGTTTAGCTGTGTCACCTAAAATGAAAATGTTGGGAGTAAAAAATAGATGCAGATTGTTTGAAATTCCCAAAAATATAGATTATATAATTGCTAAACCAAGAATGAATAAATATATAGAATATGCAGCTAATATTTATGCAATATATCTTAAATATATTGATAAAGAAGATATACATGTCTATTCTATTGATGAAGCGTTTTTAGATGTAAGTAGTTATTTAAAACTATATAAGATGGATAGTTTAAGTTTGGCTCAAATGATATTAAAAGATATATTTGATAGTTACAAGCTAACTGCTACCTGTGGAATTGGCACAAATTTATATTTAGCTAAAATAGCACTTGATATTTTGTCAAAACATAGTGTTACTAATATAGCTTTTTTAGATGAACAAAAGTATATAAAAGAGTTGTGGTATCATAGACCTTTAACTGACTTTTGGCAAATAGGAAAAGGAATTGAAAAGAGATTAAATAAGTTAAATATTTATGATATGCATGATATCGCTAATTCTAATTTTAAAAAATTATATAAAGAATTTGGAGTAAATGCTGAACTTTTAATAGACCATTCTATGGGAAAAGAAAGTTGTACAATGGAAGATATAAAGAAATATACCTCTAAAAGTAAATCTATCTCCAGTAGTCAAATTTTATTTGAAGATTATGACTTTTTTAGTGCAAGATTAATCTTAAAAGAGATGGTTGAGCAAAAAAGTTTAGAATTAATTAATCATGATTTAGTAGCAAGTTCGATACAATTATATATTGGATATTCTAAAGATGTAATAAAGAGTACTGGAGGGAGTAAAAAATTAACTATTAATACTAATGTATATTCCCAATTAGTGAAAGAATTTTTACAATTATATGAGAAAACGACTAATAGAAGTTATCCGATAAGAAGGATAGGAATTGCATTATGCAATTTATATAAGCAAGAATATGAACAAATGAATTTATTTGTTAATGAACACATTATAAAAAAAGAAAAAGAGGTTGAAAAAACTGTAAATGAACTAAAACTTAAGCTGGGCAAAAATGTTATTTTAAAGGGAATGAATTTACAAAAAAGATCTACAGCAATGTTAAGGAATACTTTGGTGGGTGGTCATAATGGTTAGTAGAATAGATAGAGCAAAGCAATTTTTACCATTTTCTGCTTTAGCTCCACTTCAGCAAGCATTAAGAGAGAAAGAAAAAGAACAGGTTCAAAAATTGGAGTTATCGGATGAGATGATAATAGATATTTCAAATGTATTACAAAAAATATCAAATAAAACAAGTATTGAAATTGAATATTATTATGACAGGCGATATATAAAATTGGTGGGAATTGTTGAAGAAATTAATTATATAAAAAAGTATTTAGTAATAAAAGATTACAAGATATTTTTTGATGATATATTAAAAATATGTATAATATGATTTAAGAGAAACGTTGAATTTACAAAAATGTAATTTCAACGTTTTTAATAATAAGTTTAGATATAAAACTTAAGAATTTGCTATATATATATATCTTGCAAAAATATAAAAAATAATATATAATGTAAAAAAGTTTGGGGGAAAAATGGAAGAATATATAAATAAAATAGATATGCAAAGTGTATCAATGCAAACATTGGCTTTTATAGGGGATAGTGTATATAATGTATACATAAGAACGTACTTGACATCAATTAGTAATATGCAAACTGGAAAACTTCATAGAAACTCTATAAAATATGTTAGTGCAAAAGGACAAGCTAAAACAATAGATATGATTTATGAAATTTTAACTGATGAAGAGATACAAGTATATAAAAGAGGTAGAAATACTAATATACATACTGTTTCAAAAAATGTTGATGTAGTAGCATATAAAAAATCAACAGGATTTGAAGCTTTAATTGGTTATTTATATTTAAAAAGAGATACTAAAAGATTGGATTATATTGTAAATTTGTGTATAGATTGTATAAATAAGGAGGGATAGATATGGAAGAAAATAGCACTACTTCTAATAATGATGAAGTAAAAATAGACAGTAATTTAAAAGAAATTATGAAAAAAGCAACGTCTTCGCCAGCATTAAATGAAGCGGAAAAGAAAAGATTAATTGAAGAAATTAATAATAATTTTAATTTTGATAAATTAATACAAGATTTAAAATCACAGTATAGTCTTAATATGGATAAGTATGTTATTTTTACAAATGGAAAAGAACAATTATATTATGAAAATGGTGAGTTTTTTATAATTTCTACTATAGATAGTAAAAAGGAAAGGAAAAAAATAAAAAGAGAGGAAGCAAGAAATTTATATAATGAATTTTATATTATGACAGTATTAAATCCACTATTAAAGCAAAAGCAAGAAAAAGGAAAGATTACAAAAGAGCAAGTAAAAGAAGTAGTAGTAGATAATAAAGAGAATAAAAAAGATTTAAAGAAAGAGCCTAAATTAAAAGTAAGGCAAGAAATTAAGAAACAAGTAAAAGAAGAGATTCCAGAAGAAAAAGACATTCAAGAAATTAAAGAATTAGAAGATAGGTTAAATAAATTGAAAGAGAAAGAAAAGGCTTTAAAGCAAAAAAGAAAGGATCAAGATCAAAAGGAAAGAATTTAAATGGTTTAGTTTATGAAGAAGAAAAATATATTGTTATTTGTTATTATTTTTGTATTAATAGTATTATTAACCATTTTATCTATAAGATATTTTAAAAATATAGGTAAAAAAAATAATTTTAATGTGGAAAATGTGGAAAATTCAGAAACTAAAGAAGAAAAAAAATTGCAAATATATAATGGTTTTGATAGAGTAATTGCAGTTACAATAGATAATGAACAACCGGCTTGGCCTCATTCGGGTTTGCAAGATGCATATATGATTTATGAGATGATTATAGAGGGTGGAGAAACTAGGATGTTGGCTTTGTTTAAGGGAGCTAATACTCAAAAAATTGGTCCCATAAGAAGTGCTAGGCACTATTTCGTTGAATATGCTATGGAACATAATGCTATTTTTGCACATTTTGGGTGGAGCCCTTTAGCAGAAAAAATGATTAATTCAAATAATATTGATAATATAAATGGTATATATGATAATTATTTTTGGCGTATCGGATCTCGGTTATCATAATGCGTATTCTAGTATTGAAAAAATAAAGGAGTTTGCAAATAATAAAGATTATCTTACTATATCTAGCAGTGATAAACCAAATTATAATTATAGTATAGATGATATAGATTTAATATCAGATAATATTGCAAATGATATATATATTAAATATTCAACTCTTCATAATGTACAATATAAGTATTCACTGGAAGATAAAGTATACTATAGGTGGATGAGAGGAATAGAAGATAAGGATAGGGAAACTGATAATCAATATTATGCCAAAAATATAGTTATAATGTATGTAAATAATTATACATTGTCAGATGGTGAGACTAAAGGAAGACAAGAACTAGAAAATACTGGAACTGGTGAAGGTCTTTTTATTACAAATGGTAAATATATAAATATTACATGGAAAAAAGCCTCTTCAACTTCTAAAACTTTATGGCTAGATCAAAATGGTGAAGAGATTGTATTAAATGATGGTATAACGTATGTTCAAATTGTACCATTAAATTATAAAGTAGAAATAAATTAATTTGGAGGAAGTTTTGATGTATAAAAGTACTAAGTTTTGGATATTTGCTACGGTATGTTTTGTTATATTTACGATAATATATGCTATAACGAATGGTTTATTTAGTTTTGTAACAATATTAAATCTAATTATATTAATTTTGTGTATAATTAATTTAATAATGGTATCTAAAAATAATAAAATAAATTTAAATAAAAATGTGAATAAAAATATAAATAATATAAAAACTAATAAAATGAATAAATAAAATATCTCCCCTTTAGTATAAAAATAAAGGGGAGGTATAATTTATTTTAAGATTATTTAGAAATAGCACTTTTTACTTGTTCAATATCAGCTTGACCTGCAGGAGCAGCTGGAACATAATATCCTTTTTCCTTACTTATTAAATAGATATCCCATTGTAAATCCTCTAATCTATTTCTAGATTCAATTAAACAATCTCTAAAATTTTTGTTATTTGCTTGTTGTATAGAATAATTTAACATATTTATCATAGAATTTGTACATGATAAAACATCGCCTAAAGCAACTTTTTCAGTCATAATAAAAGCACCTCCTTACAGCATGTTACTAAGTTCTGTTTTCAAACTTGTAAGTTCACTACAAAGTTGATCTAAAGAACTTGTAACCTTTTCGTCGTTAGTTAAAGTTTTGTAATATGCGATTTTATCGCAAAAGTTTGTACTGTGACCGCATATGTGTCTGATATTTTGAATTTCAATTTGATTTAAACTATCCATAAAAAACCTCCTTTTAAATCATACATAATTATTGTGTGTAAAAAATTTTTTTATATACTTACTTTTTATTAAAACTGATTTACAAATTTTTCAAAAAACTACCCCAAAATACAATTGATTCTGAGGTAGTTTTATAATATTATCTAATATCAATAATAAATACAAAAGGTTCAAACGTTAGTATATGACCATAAATCGGATTTAAACTATAAAATTTTTTTAGATATAAATTTATATTTAAAGTTTTGTTAATATAGTCTAAAGCGGAATTAACGTATGATTTTCCTGAATATATTATCTTATCTATAGCTTGATCTACTGTCATAGTTTTATCTTCTATATGTCTTCGATATATTGATAAGTCTACAAAATCTTCTACAGCAAGCGAAAGTTTTTTTTCCATAGTTAAAGTATATTCGCTTATTGTAAACAAAGAAGACAGATAAGAATTTAAAATTTGTTTTATAAATCTTAGATGTTTAATTTCAAGAGTTTTTTTATATATTTCTTTGTTGAGTTTATTAGTTTCATTTTTTATTTCTGTAGAAAGATTTTTACAATCTTTATTAAATAAATCAAGTTTTTGTTTAAAATTATTAATAGAGTTGGAATTATCCGTATTCATAATATTTAATCTCCTTTTATGTTTTTTTATATTATATAATAAATGTAATAATTTGTAAAGGAAAAAAATTTACATAATACGAACTTAATTAATCTAATAATGTGTTAATTATTATTTTATAGTAGGTTTTGCAAATAAAGAGGCTAAGAAACCAAATACTACTGCTGCTGCTATTCCTGCTGCACATGATTTAACACCGCCAACAAATATACCTAAGAAGCCCATTGTGTCAACAGCTTCCATAACTCCTTTTCCAAGTGAATATCCAAATCCTGATATTGGAACTGTTGCTCCTGCTTTTCCAAATTCTACTATAGGTCCATATATACCCAAAAATGTTAATATGACACCCATTGTAACAAATATTACTAATATTCTTGCAGGCGTTAATTTTGTTTTGTCAATTAATATTTGACCAATACTACAAATTATACCACCTGTTATAAATACTTTAAAAAGTTCCATACACATATCCATGACTTATACCTCGTTTTCTATTGCAACAGCATGTGCTATTCCTGGTATTGATTCGCCTTGTTGAATTGATAAAGGACTCATTAAGGCACCGGTTGCAACTATTAATATTTTATTTATTTTTTTTGATTTTAATTGATCGAAAAAATATCCGCTAAAAACACTGGCCATACAACCACATCCGCTTCCACCACAGTGAGTATCTTGCTTATCATGATTATATATTAAGGCTCCACAATCAGCATGTATTCCATTTAAGTCAATACCTTCTTTATTAAATAAATCAACTAATATTTCAGAGCCTAAGACACCTAAATCCCCAGTTGCAATTATATCATAATAGTTTGCGCTTCTTTGAGTATCTTGTAGATGTGTCATTATTGTATTAAATGCAGCTGGAGCCATTGCAGCTCCCATGTTAGTCATATCTGTTATTCCCATATCAATAATTTTTCCAGGCGTTATATGTGTTATAAGAGGTCCTTGGGTTCCAACATCTTTAGGAACCACTATTGCAGAACCGCTGGCAGTAACAGTACATTGTGCTGTAGGACTTTTTTGATTTCCATGTTCTAGTGGCATTCTAAATTGTCTTTCAGCACTACAAAAATGAGAAGAGGTTGCGGCAATACATTTTTGTGCATACCCAGCATTTATAAAAGTGGAAGCTAAAGATAATGATTCACAAAATGTTGAGCAAGCACCATATAGTCCAAAAAAGGGGATATTTAAATCTCTTATACAATAACCTGAACAAATACATTGATTTAATAAATCTCCAGCAAATATATAGTCTATATTTTCAGGTAATGTTGGTACTTTTGATAATAGATTATCTATACATGTTTTCATAAATTTACTTTCCGCTTTTTCAAAAGTAGTTTCTCCAAAGAAAATATCATCGATATGTTTATCAAAGTATTGACTTAAAGGTCCTTGTGTTTCTTTTGGACCTACTATACTCGATGTTTGTAAAATTTTTGGTGTATTTTCTAACTTAATTGTTTGTTTACCAATTTTCATAGCTCTACTCCTTACATAAATAATTTTATAATCCAGTATATAAGTCCTACAAATACAGAACTAGTTATACCATATACTAAGACAGGTCCTGCAATTTTAAACATATTTGCTCCAAGTCCAAGAACATATCCTTCTGTTTTAAATTCTATTGCAGGAGCAACTACAGAGTTAGAAAAACCAGTTATAGGTATTATAGAACCAGCACCTGCATGTTGCCCAATTTTTGAGTATACATTTATTGCTGTTAAGAATGCTCCAAGAAATATTAAGGATATTGTACAAACCATAGTTGCATCATCTTTAGAAAATCCCCAAGATAAGAATAGGTTTGTAATAAGTTGACCAATTGTACATATAAGTCCTCCTACTAAAAATGCCCATACAATGTTTTTGAAAATAGGACTTTTTTTGGCTTTTGATTCTACATAAGTTGAATATTCTTCATTTGACATGTTTATATTTGAATTCATAAAATCACCTAAACTTATTATTTGTAAAAATTTCTAGTATATACAAAAATATAAAAATAAAACAATAAAAACGAATAAAAATTATAATAATAGATTTTTTAAAAAATATTGAATTATTATAATAATTTTGATATAATACTTTTATCATGAACAAAACGTAGTAATAGTGGAGGTAATATTAGATGGAGAATGAAAAGAAGTTTAGTAGCGAGATGTTTGGTTATGATAAAAAAGAGGTTGAAGATTATATTAAGTCACTAAAAGCAGAATACGAAAGTAAGCTTCAAGCTGAACGTTCTGATTCAAATAGAGTTGCAAACGAATTAACCATAGTTAAGAAAAAATTAGAAAGATATGAAGTGGATTATATACAAAAGCAAGAAAAAGTTGCTAACGCTTTAATTACTGCAGAGGATCAAGCTAAAAAGATCATAGAAAATTCTAGGCAAGAGGCTATGCAGGAAAAAGATAGAATAGAACATGTAATAGAAATGGAAAAAGAGAAATTATTAGATATAAAAAAAGAAATTTTGGATTTGAAAGAAAAAACAGTTAAATTATTGGAAAAATATAGTGAGGATATGAATACTTTGCTCGATTAGTCATAATAATAAAATGGACGTAATAAAATAAAGCATAAGGTGATGTTTTATGAAAATTACGGCCATTTTTTTGGGAGCTAAGAAAGAACGTTTAAAAAAAATAGAAAATAGTGCAAGTAAAGCTTTAAATAATATGTCAGTTTGTATATATATAATTTTTGCTTTTATTGCATTTGCTTTTTTTGTTAAATATATTAAGATATCTCCCAAAATAATGAACTTTGCTACAAATTTTAGACAAGCAGAGGAACCAAGTATAGAGGTTTCTGATATATTTAATATTTATGGAATATATAATAAGGATAATTATGTGATAGCAGAAAATAATATTGTAGAAAAGGCAGAAGAAAAACCAACTAATCCTCTGCAAAATGCAATAGATGTTATAGATAATGAAGCAAAAGATAAAACTGAAGAAACTGTATTTGGAAATAGCAAAGCTGAAGCTGTAGTTACGGCTGAAAATAATAGCCTTCAAAGAGTAACACTTGGTACCATGAAAATATTAAATTATTCCACAAAAAGAGATATAAACTTTACTTCTCTTGGAGATAGTTCTATTACGCTTACAAAAGCTAGCGATAAGATTTTGTTGTATAATACACATACTTCTGAGTCTTATGCAAATAGTGATAATTATAAATTTGAGTATACAGGAACAAGAAGAACAACAGATGCTAACTTTAATATGTTGGCTATTGCAAAAGAATTTTCTGAAAATTTGAATTCTAAAGGATTTAATGCAGTTCAAAACACTACGCCACATGATTATGGTACGTATACTAGTGCGTATGCTAAATCAAGAGTAACTGTTCAAGATGCTTTAGTTAATATGGGTGGTGCATCTATTTCTATAGATGTTCACAGAGATGCAATAGCAGACTTAGATTATAGACCAGTTACTCAAATAAAAGGTATTCAAGTAGCTCAATTAATGTTTGTAATGGGGGTTGGAAGTGATACAACAAAAAATCCGTATTATGAAGATAATTTAAAGTTAGCTTTAAAAATACAACAATTGGCTGATAAAGTATATCCAGGATTATTTAAGCCAATGATAGTTAGAAATTCAGTATATAATCAAGATTTGAATAAATATTCTTTTTTAGTTGAAGTAGGCGCTACAGGCAATACAATAGAAGAGGCAAAACTTGCAACTAGATGTCTTACTAATTTATTAAATATTATATACAAAGATTGATATAATTATTTAGATATGATATAATGACAAACTATAATATGAAAGGAAGATTGTTAATATGGCAAATAAATTGGTAATTGTTGAGTCACCATCAAAAGCTAAAACAATAAAAAAATATTTGGGAAGTAATTATGAAGTTATAGCTTCTCAAGGTCATATAATAGATCTACCAGCCAGTAAATTTGCAGTTGATGTTGAAAATAATTATAAACCAGAATATAAAACTATGAAAGGAAAGGCCAAAATTATAAATGAGATAAAAAAGAAAGCTAAGGGAAAAGAGAAAATATATCTTGCTACTGACCCTGATCGTGAAGGCGAGGCAATTGCTTGGCATTTAAAAAATGTATTAAATATACCAGATGATGAAAAATGTAGGATCGCTTTTAATGAGATAACTAAAAGTGCAGTAAAAACAGCAGTAAAAAATGCTAGAAATATAGATTTAGCACTAGTTGATGCACAGCAAGCAAGAAGAATTTTAGATAGAATAGTAGGATATAAATTGTCACCTTTATTATGGAAAAAAGTAAAAAAAGGACTAAGTGCTGGACGTGTACAATCTGTCGCACTTAAACTAATTGTTGATAGAGAAAAAGAAATAAGAAATTTTAAGCCTGAGGAGTATTGGTTATTAACAGCTAAGCTAAAAAGGGGTGAAGAACTTGTTACTGCTAAATTTTATGGAGACGAAAAAGGAAAAATAGATTTAAAAAATGAAGAACAAGTAAAAGAGATTGTAAAAAAAATAGATAACAAAGAATATATTGTTAAGGATATAAAAAAAAGTGAAAGGAAAAGAAATCCCCCACCACCATTTACTACATCTTCTTTGCAACAAGAAGCTTCAAGAAAACTTGGATTTTCCGTTAAGAAGACTATGATGGTAGCACAAAAATTATATGAAGCTGGATATATTACATATATGAGAACAGATTCTACTAGAATATCTGATGATGCAAAAAAGATGGCAAAGGATTATATACTATCTAATTTTGGAGATAAATATTTTCTAAACAGAGTATATAAGACTAAAGAAACTGCACAAGATGCACATGAGGCTATAAGACCAAGTAATTTAGATAATTTCTCTTTAATAACAGAACAATTAGAAAAAGATGCTAAGAGACTATATACTTTAATTTTTAATAGATTTTTAGCAAGTCAGATGTCAGTTGCTCTTTACGATGTTACAAAAATAACTGTTAAAGTAGAAGACTATATATTTAATATAAATGGAAGTGTTATTAAATTTGATGGATATATGAAATTATATATTGAAACTAAAGATGAAAAAACATCTTCAGATGATGATAGCAATGGAAAAATATTACCAGAATTTAATATAGGAGAAATATTAAAGCAAAAAGAATTAGTTGAAGAGCAAAAATTTACAGAACCACCTGCTAGATATACTGAGGCTAGTTTGGTTAAAATGATGGAAGAAAAAGGAATTGGAAGACCTAGTACATATGCTCCAACTATTTCAACAATTCAAGATAGATTGTATATTGAAAAAGAGCAAAAATATTTAGTACCAACTGAACTTGGAGAAATTGTAAATACAGTGATGGAGAATAATTTTAAAGATATAGTAGATGTAGGTTTTACTGCAGATATGGAACATAAACTTGATATGGTAGCAGAAAACAAAGAAAACTATGTTAGAATGTTGGATGACTTTTACAAACCTTTTATAAAAAACTTAACAGAAGTAGAAGATAAAATCGAAAAGGTTAGTATACCAGATGAAGTTAGTGATGAAGTATGTGAATTATGTGGAAGAAATATGGTTATAAAGCAGGGAAGATTTGGAAAGTTTTTAGCATGTCCAGGATATCCTGAATGCAAAAATGCTAAACCAATTATTAAATTTGTTGATGTTCCATGTCCAAAGTGTGGTGGAAAGGTTCTAGTAAAAAAGACTAAAACTAAGAGAACATTTTATGTTTGTGAAAACAATACAAATACAGAGGATAGCAAATGTGATTATATTTCTTGGAATAAGCCAAAGAAAGAAAATAATTAAAATAAATATAAAATACCGAAAATAGATATATTTCTATTTTCGGTATTTTATAGCCTTTTACTTTAAAGATTTTCTAATTGATAATACATCATCTTTAGTAAAAGTACTACAATTTGAACTGCCATAATGTATGACTTCCATAGAGTCATCACATGATATAATATCAAGTTGAGTCATACTAGCTAAGACTCTATCACACTCTTCTATTGTGAACAGATCTTCAAGTGTCAATCTGTATTTATAGTAAGCCTCTTCCGGTTCTATACTAATGGCTGTACCATTTGATGTGATTGCATTGACGACTGAATTTCTAGAAGCATTTCCAATTTCAAAATCCTGCATGCTAATTCCTCCGTTTATTAAAAAATTGGTTAATAAAAAATATATCATATTATATCATATTTGTATGTACAAGTCAGATATTATGTAATACTTTTGCAATATTCAGATTATTTTTTATAATGGTTTTATTAAAAAATAATGGAAGTTTATGTTGTCAAAAAATTTTTTTTATGTTATAATTTTTAAATAAGATAATGAGGTTGTATATGGAAAAAGAAATTAATGAGACAAGAGCCAAAAGAAATGTTGCTTTGTATAAGAAATACAAGCTGTTTTCTTATGACTTTTTATTTTATTATGCTGTAGAAGTATTATTTTTTACTATAGTAAAGGGCTTTTCTATGTCACAGATAATGTATATAAGTGCAATATATACTTTTTCAGCTTTTTTCTGGCAATTATTTGGGAGTTTAATAGTTGAAAAGTTAGGATTAAAAAACTCTATTATATTAGGAAATTGTTTAGTATCAATTAATATTTTGTTATATATATTATCTAGTTCTTTTTGGATGTATAATTTTGCTAATTTCTTTTTAGCATTAGGTTTTTCTTTAAAAAGTTTGTCTGAGGGAAGTCTATTATATAGTTCATTAAAGAAACTTGGAAAAAGAGCAGAGTTTTCGAAGATAGAAGGAAAGTCAAATTCTAAATTTTATTATTTTGACGCTATTTCTTCAATTTTATCTGGTTTTTTATTTGTTATAAATGGATATTTACCATTTATATGTTGTTTTATTTGTACTTTATTTAGTTTGAGTATGTCATTTAAATTTAAGGACTTAAAAAAAGAAGCAGATTATGAAGAAAGTGCTAGTATAAAAGAAACATTTAAAGGTCTTAAAGAAGTTACATCAAATAAAAGAAGTAAAGCTATATTAATGTTTGCTTTTGTATTTTGGGGTGTTATATCTGTAATCAATACTTTGTATAAAGCTATTATTCTTGATATAGGAATAAATGAGCAATATAGTACTATGGTAGTTTGTTTAGTAACAATATTTGTAGGATTTGGTTCAAGAGGTGTTTATGGAATAGAAAAAATAACAAAAAATAAAACCTTAACAGTATTTTCATACTTTTTATTAATATCTGGTATAATTGTTGGAGTAATAGGAATGTATAATAAATTAAATTTAATGACTTTATCTATTTTATTAATTTTACTTGCAATTATTGGATTGGTTCAAGGTGCATATAGAGTTGCGATAAAGAAATACGTATTAAGTTTTACTACTAGTCAAATAAGAATAAAGATTACATCAGCATATTATATTGTAGAAAATTTAGGTAAATGTTTAATCTTATTTTTAAGTGGCTTTATTTTAGAATTTACCACAAATTCGGTTTCATGTTTAATTTTTTCTATTATATCATTGATAGTTATAACTGTTATATTAATGTATATGAAAGGGAAATTGGGGTTAAAACCGGAGCAGTATAATCCTGAAGATATAAATTATATGAAGATATAGCGATTGACATAATACAAATTACGTGCTATAATATTATTATTCTAAAAAGAAACTATTGGTAAATTTACTAAAGAGATTAAAGATATAAAATTATTAGTATGCTAAGAAAGGTGGACTTTATTATGACTAATGATTTATTATTTGCTTTATCTGCGAAGATTGAAAGATTGTATAATAGGATGATATCTTCTGAAGTTAATTTATCTAAAGAAAATGTTTCTATAAAAAATGATATAAATAATCTAAGAGAAGAAATTAGTAAAACTAATGAAATATTATTAAAAATATATGAAGAGATAAGGAAAAAATAAATAATAGGATGAGAGCTAATATTTTATATTATATTAGTTCTCATTTTCTTATGTAAAAATGTTATAATATTAAAATTGGAATAAAACAAAAATGTTGTGTACAAACTATAAAATATGTAGTATAATTAACGAAGAATAATTATAACTTAGCTACATAATATTTCTGGAGGATGATTTATGTTAAATACAAAAGAAAAAATAAAAAAGAATAAAAAAGGAATAAGCTTAATAGTACTAGTAATAACAATAATAGTAATAGTAATTTTAGCAGTAGCAGTAATACTAACAATATCAAATAATAATCCGATAAAAAATGCAAATAAAGCTAGATTTCAAAATGATATAAAGATATTACAGGAACAATTGAATATATACTCATCTAACAATTTGATAGATAATAATGTATATTTGTTTAATGCTAATAGTAGTACTGAAGAAAATGGTGTTAATGTATATGAATGTATATTCGGAGACATAATTTCAAATTATAAAGAAAAAATTGATATAATAAATAGTAAAATATACTTAAAGAATAATAGTTTTTCAGAAGATGAATTGAAATGGGCTTTAGAGATAAATGTAAAAAGTACTGATGATTTAAAAAACGAGTATATATCAGATGGATTAGTAATGAACTTAGATGGTTATATTTATCCTGAAGAGGGAGATAAAACTTATTGGAAGGATATAAGTGGAAATGGCAATGATGCATATTTACAAGGAGACGCCAAATATAATGAAGAAGATAAAAGTTATTCAACAAATGGTGGAGTAATAGTTGTAAAGAGACCTAAATTTAATAGTTTAGAAGATATTACAATGGAGATATTAATTAGATTTGATGAAGTAAAAGATAAAAATTGGAACAGATATTTATCAGCAAACAATGGGATTACTAATTCCGGATCGTATCCTAATGCTACATATAATAATCAGCTATTAAATGTATGGTATTCAAAGGTTACTTTGTATAATGCACATTTTATTACTATTTCTGGAATAGGTATAAAGCTTGAAGAAAATATAGATAGTACTAAATTTTATCATTTATCTGGTTCACCATATCTTGGAAGTGAAATAGAACATAAGAATGGATTATATGTAGATAATGAAAGAGAAGATTTAGATTATTATTCTGGAGAAAAAAAAGAATTTCTTGGAGATGGATATATGAGATTTAATTATCATGCTTATAATAATAATTCAACGATAAAGATGTTTAGATTATATAATAGACGTTTAAGTGAATATGAATTGACATATAATTATCATATAGATAAATATAGATATAATATATAAAAATAAGTATAAATTAACTTAACTATAACCATACATTTAAATAATGGAAATAGTTAAGTTAATTTGTTATTAGGAATATAAATCGACAAATAAAATGAAATATTCTAGATAAAAATCCATTTTATTGATTTTTTTTAAAATATATATTAAAATTAATAGGAATTTATGATGACAATGTTTTTGGATTATATTTTGTAATTTGGTAATAAAATATATTTAAAAATTTAAGAGGTGAATTAATGAATATAGGTATAGATATTGATGATACTATTGTAGTTACGACAAAGCAGATGTTAAAATATGCAGATACATATAATAATGAAATGTTTGGTAGTAGTAAACTAGCGAGTAAAGTAGGTAAACTTAAAGATAGATACTACTTAAAATCTATTTATGGATGGAATGATAAAATAAAAAATGATTTTTTCGAAAAATATTATAAAAATATATTAGAAGAATGTGTATTTTTAGATTATGTGCCTGAGGTTTTAAAAAAATTAAAAGAGGAGGGAAACAAACTTTATTTTATTTCTGCAAGGATTACTGGAATTAAAAACTGTGATACATATAGTATCACTAAAAATATGTTAGAAAGTAATAATATAGAATATGATAAAATTATTTTTGATGCTTATGATAAGCTTAAATATGCCAAAGCAAATAAAATAGATGTTTTTATAGATGATATTTATGATATATGTAAAATAATGTATCAAAATAGGATAAAAACCTTTTTAATGACATCAACTATGAATGAGAATATAGATACAAGAAATATAGAAAGAGTATACGATTGGAATGAAGTATATAAAAAAATAAATGAATATAAGAAAGAGGCTAAAATGAATGGATAATATTGAACATGTTAATGTAATTGGGGCAGGACTGGCTGGGTGTGAATGTGCATATATTCTTGCTCAAAATGGTATAAAGGTAAAACTTTATGAAATGAAACCTTTAAAAAAGACAGATGCTCATAAAAGTAATGATTTTGCGGAGCTTGTATGTAGTAATTCATTAAAATCAGATTCTTTAACTAATGCTTGTGGATTACTTAAATATGAGATGGAAATATTAGATAGTTTATTTGTTAAAATAGCGCATGAGACAAGGGTACCTGCTGGACAAGCATTAGCAGTGGACAGGGAAAAATTTTCAAGGAATATTACTAAAATAATAAAGGAACATGAAAATATTGAAGTTATAGAAAAAGAAGTAGAAAATCTTGATACTCCTAATGAAATAACAGTAATAGCTACAGGACCTCTTACCAGTCCAAAATTTCTTTTAGAAATAAAAAAATTAATTGGAGGAGATAGTCTTTATTTTTATGATGCTGCTGCACCAATAGTTGAAGCTGATAGTATAAACATGGATATTGCATATGTTATGGATAGATATGGTAAAGAGGGAGAAGGAGATTATATAAATTTACCAATGACAAAAGAAGAGTATTTTAATTTTTATAATGAGCTTGTAAATGCTAGACAGGCTAAAAGGCATGATTTTGATAAGGTTATATTATTTGAAGGATGTATGCCAATAGAAGAAATGGCAAAACGTGGGGATAAAACTTTGACTTTTGGACCTTTAAAACCTGTTGGTCTTGATAATCCTAAAACTAAAGAGAAAAACTATGCAGTAGTACAGCTTAGAGCAGAAAATGAAGAAAAAACTATGTATAATCTTGTAGGATTTCAAACTTCTTTAGCATTTCCAGAACAAAAGAGAGTATTTAGAATGATACCTGGACTTGAAAATGCAGTTTTCTCAAGATATGGAGTTATGCATAAAAATTCATATATTAATGCTAGTAAAATATTAAATGATAATTTCTCTATGAGGGATAATTGTAATATATATTTTGCTGGTCAAATATCTGGTGTAGAAGGATATGTTGAGTCTGCTGCCTCAGGGTTAATTGTAGCATATAGTATTATAAGTAGATTAAATAAAAAAGAATTTAAATTACCGGATACTACTATGCTTGGTAGTTTAAGTAAATATATTTCAACAGAGAATAAAAATTTTCAACCTATGAATGCAAATTTTGGGATTTTGAAACCTTTGGCTACTAAAATAAAGGATAAAAAAGAAAAATATAAAAAACTATCTGATATTGCAATAAGAGATATAAAACAAGTTAAAGAAAATTTGATAAAAAATTAATATAAAACTCGTTGAAAATACACATCTATTTTCACGAGTTTTATACAATCTATTCTATAGTATAATTTTGTATAAATTTTTTTTCAGGTATTAATACTAAAAAGTTTATTAGTATATTACATATTAAAAGAGTTATTGAATATGTATATACTTTGTTTTTTGCTTCATTAATAGCTTGTTCTTTTTGGTAATTATATTCATTTATTTGTTCTTGACTATAAAATTTTTCTATAAACATATCTGAAAGTTTTAATTCAGAGTTATTAACAATTTCAGTTTCTATTGTTTTATTTATAGTTATTAATGAATATACAGTATAAATAGAGCAAATAACAATTGTAAAAATAAATAAATTTCTCATTATTTTTGGAATATAAGAACTGCTGATAGTATATTTGTTAAAAGTAGAGCTTGTACTACATTTCCATATTAATAAAGTTGATATTATTTGTAATAATATTGATAATATAGTAGTTAGTAACATGTTTTCAATATTAAAAATACCCATTAATATCGCATATATTATATTATAAGCAATTCCAAATAAAATTCCAAATAAAAATACTCCTCCTATTAAATTTGCAGTTATTTTTCCTACAGATACAATTTGCTTTTCCATATATTTTTCCTCCTATTAAAATTATATAATATAATTTTAATTAATTAAAGGATAATTGAAATATTTATGTATATTTTTATAATATTTAAAATTAATTGATTTTTTTTCTTACATGATGTAAGATATATATGAAATGGATGGTGATATTTTGGTAAATATATATTTACTTTATGGAGAAGAAAAATATGATTTACATCAAAAAGTTGAAAAAATAAAAAAAGAGTTTAAAAAGTTAGAAGTTGGTGTAAATTTATTTTATATAACTAAAGAAAATATAGAAGAACTTGAAAATGTATGTCAAGAGATTACTTTTTTTGGTAATGAAAAACTTATTATAATAAAAAATACAAGTTTAAAGTTTAATATAGATTATTTAAAAAATTTAGATGAAGGTACAAAAGTTATAGTAATAGAAGAAAGTGTAGATAAAAGGCTATCTGCATATAAGCAGTTATCTAAACTTGCAGAATGTATTGAATTTAAACATATGAATGATAAACAAATAGCTACGTATATAGTTCAAACATTAAAGAGATATAATAAAAATATAGATTATAAGATAGCTGAGTATATGCAGAGTTTGTGTGGTGAAGAAAAGTCAAATATAATTAATGAATTACAAAAATTAGTTATATATTTAGATGATAGAAAAGATATAAAAAAAGAAGATATAGATAAAGTGTGCTCTAAGACGTTAAATGCAAAAATTTTTGATGTACTTGAAAAGATAATAAATAAAGATACGAAGAATGCAATTACTTCTTTAGATGAACTTTTGAAACAAAAAGAACCTATAATAAAAATATATATAATGTTATATAAGCAAATAAAACAAATGTATATGATAAAGGTTATGAAACAAAGAAATGAGAAAGATATTGCAACAAAATTAAAAATACATCCCTTTGTATATAAAAATTTAAGTATATCTTGTGAGAAATATACTATAGATGAGTTAAAAAATATCATGTATGCGTTTGATGATTATGATGAAAAAACAAAAATCGGTGAAATGGATTTTGAGATTGGTTTAAGAAAGATAATATGCAATATATAAAAAGTTTAATATTTTATTATTCATTAAAAAAATATATATAATAATTTATTGTCATAAAAAATGTAATAAAAATTCCTTTTTTTCCCATAATATAATTATAGAAAAAAGAGGTGTTTTTTATGAATAAAAAGTATTTGAACTTTAGAACTGATATGGCAGACGAAAGAGTAGATACATATAAAAGGGTCAATAATCTATCGGAAATAGACGGTATAAAAGTTGATAGTAATAGTAATGATGGTATAATAACTACAATAGTGGATGTGTTAAATGAAAATGGATCAAAATCTGTTCAAAAGGAGATAGGAAAATATATAACTATTGAAATAACTGATATGAATTCGTTAGATCAAGAAAAAAATAAAGAAATTATTAATATCTTATCAAATCAAATAAGAAGTCTTATAGGAAATAACTATGAAGATTCTATATTAGTAGTTGGTCTGGGAAATGAAGGAGTAACACCAGATTCTTTAGGCCCAAAAGTTATAAAAGGAATAGATGTGACTAGACATTTATTGAATTTTGCTAAGGAATTAGTAGAATCTGATACTAGGTCAGTAAGTGCAATTTCACCTGGAGTGTTAGGAACTACTGGTATAGAAACATCAGAGATTGTTATGGCTATTGTAGAAAAAATAAAGCCAAATATGTTAATAGTTATAGATAGTTTGGCATCTAGTAGTATTCATAGGATTGGTAATACAATTCAACTTAGTAATACAGGTATTACACCTGGAGCTGGTGTAAGGAATAAAAGGGAAGGAATTAATCAAAAAGTATTAGGTATTCCGGTTATAGCAATAGGTGTTCCAACTGTGGTAGATATGGCGACTATTACTAATGAGGCGATAGATAAGATGTTAAGTAGTGCTAAGGAGGAAATTACAGACTTTTCAAATAAGTTAACTGAAAAGAAAAAAGTAGAAAGTATATTTGAATTTTTAGAACGTGATACAAGATATGATATGATAGCAAATATCTTAAATACTGAAAATTATATTGTTACACCTAAAGAAGTGGATGAACTTATAGTTAATATGTCTAATATAATATCTGCAGGTATAAATGAGGCTGTATAAATTATGGAGAAGTGGTTGGTTATGTAAGTACAAATGGATATGTAGAAAATTGTTATTATGGTAATACAAAAATCGAGAATCAAGATAAAAATAATTTAAATACAATATCTATAAGTAAAATAACGTCTACTTTATTAAACAAAGATAAGTTTAAAGAAGATACAAATGGAATAAACAATGGATATCCAATACTTAATTGGCAATAAAATAATACCTTATCTAGTATGATTTAATTATTTACTAGATTAAGGTATTTTTTTGTGTGAACTTTTTGTATAATTTTGCGTATATATTGATTTTTTTCTAAGTTTATTATAGAATAAAAGTGATTATATAATATTAAGGAGGAAATAGTATGTTTAAGAAAAAAAGACATATTTTTTCTGTAGTATTGATGTTACTTTTGATTATTTTTGGAATTGGTTATGTAAAAGCTACAGATGAAGTGACACAAACTGTAAATCAATTAGAAGAACAAAATAGTGAAAATGTTTCAAGCATATTTGATAGTAAAATAGTTGATGGAGTATATAAAACTAGTGAAAATAGTACAAATATGTATTTACCTTTTATAAGATTTGTAACTGATAGGATGATAGTAGATAGTGAGATTACAAAATCTGGATTTAGTTTTGCTAATAAATCTATAGAAATTAATTCACCTATGAAGGGAGTACAGGTAATGTTTTCCTCTGATACGATTAGAGTTAATTCTAATGTGGAATATGGTGTTTTAATAGCAAATGGAAATATAATAATTGATTCACAAATAAGTAAAGATTTAGTTTTGATTTCTACAGGAACTATAACTATATCTGAAAATGCTAAATTGAATGAAAATTTAATATGTGTTTGTCAAAATTTAGAATTAAAAGGAAATGTAGAGCAAAGTGTTATAGGTTCGGCAGTTATGGCTAATATAACAGGTAATATTGAAAATGATTTAAGATTAATGTCAAATGATGTTAAACTTTCTTCAAATCAAAATGTAAAAAATAATATATATATTGAAACATATAATAAGGATTTAAATATATCAGATCAGTATAAAAATGTTACTGTAGTACTAAAAGAGGTTAAAAAACAAAGTGAGTTTACTTTTGATAAAATAATGAGCATGTTTATTACATGTTTAGTGTTTACACTAATGTATATAGTTATAAACAAAATTGCTAAGAAAAATGTATTTTTGTTAATGCTTAATAAAGTAAAAGAAAATAGTTCAATGGTTATAGTAAGTGGTGCACTTTTACTTTTAGCTTGTCTGCCTATATTCTTTGTACTTTTAATACTTAGTATGATTGGAATTTGGGCGGTAACAGTACCTATACTTATTATATATATAGTATTTTTAGTTATAATTTATATATTAAATATATTTGTTATTGGCAGTTTATTATATAGTTATATTAAAGAAAAATATTTAAAATCAAGTGGGATAGGAACAGATATTTTAGGAGCTTTTTGTATGTTTTTAGTGCTTTCAGTTTTAACTAAGATACCATTAGTAGGACCGTATATATTACTTATTATGTACATATTATCACTTGGTATAGTATTTACTTTAATTTTTAAAAGAAAAAAAGTTAATAATTAATTTTTAGGAGAATGTATATGGATAAGTATTATAATTTAACTTCAAACCAAACAATAGAAAATTTAAATTCAAATAAAGAAGGATTGGACTCACATGAGGCATCCACAAGACTAGCTAGAGATGGATTAAATAAATTAAAAGAGGTAAAGAAAAAGAGTATCTTTATGAAATTTCTAGATCAGTTTAAAAACGTTATGCTTATTATATTAATAATCTCTGCAATCTTATCAGCAGTAGTTTCAATACAGACAGGAGAACCTTTTACAGATACAATTATAATTTTATTTGTAGTGTTTTTAAATGCAGTACTTGGAGTAATTCAAGAAAATAAAGCTGAAAAGGCAATAGAAGCATTAAAACAAATGTCATTACCATATATAAAAGTAAGAAGAGATGGTGTTGTAACGAGTGTAAAAACAGAGGAACTTGTTGTTGGAGATATTGTTTTATTAGAAGCTGGAGATTACGTACCAGCTGATATGAGAATAATAGAGAATCACAGCTTAAGGGTAGAAGAAGCGGCTCTTACTGGTGAATCAGTTCCAGTTGATAAGCAAGAAGAAGAGATTAAGAGTGAAGAAGTTCCTATTGGTGATAGAATTAATATGCTATATTCGGGAAGTAATGTAGTATATGGAAGAGGAGAAGCCGTAGTAGTTGCTACTGGTATGAATACTGAGCTAGGTAAAATTGCAGAAGCTATATCAAGTCAAAAAGTAGAAATAACACCTCTTCAAAAGAAAATTAATGAACTAAGTAAAGTTTTAAGTATTGTAGTTATTATTATTACTGTTATAATGTTTATAGTTGGATATTTAGAAGGAAATCCTATTCTAGATGTGTTTATGCTTGCTATATCTTTGGCTGTTGCTGCTATACCAGAAGGACTTTCAGCGGTTATTACAATAACATTAGCTATTGGTGTTCAGAAGATGGCTAAAGAAAATGCTATAGTAAGGAAATTATCTTCGGTTGAAGCTTTAGGTGCAACAGAGGTTATTTGTTCAGATAAAACCGGTACCTTGACACAAAACAAAATGACTTTAAGAAAGATTTTCTTAGATTCAAAAATGTATGATGTAACTGATATTTCATCTAAAGAACAGTTTGATAGCATAAGTGATTTAAATAAAGAAGATTTTTTAACTCTTGCAAATATTTTAGTATTTTGTAATGATACAAAATTTGGAGAAGATAAGGGTGCCATTGTAACAATAGGCGATCCCACTGAAACTGCACTTATTGATTTTTGTAGTAAACTTGAAATAGACAAAGAAGCAATGGATTTAAAATACAAAAGAGTTGATGAGTTGCCTTTTGATTCTACTAGAAAGATGATGACAACTGTTAATGAGTTTGGTAATCAATATTTCATTTCAACAAAAGGTGCAGTAGAATCTATTCTGGGAAATTGTGATAGAATTCTGATAAATGGAAAAGTCGAAAAGATAACGGAAGAATATAAAAAAGATATATTAGAAAATAATTTGAATATGGCAAAATCTGCTTTAAGAGTACTTGCATGTGCGTATAAAGTACAAGATAAAACGGCTACTATTGAAAAAAGTGAAAAAAACTTAATTTTTGCAGGACTTGTTGGAATGATAGATCCTCCAAGAAAAGAAGCAAAAAAAGCTGTAGAAAGATGTTTTAATGCGGGAATGATTCCTGTTATGATAACAGGAGATAATATTGATACTGCAAAAGCTATAGCTAAAGAACTTGGAATAATAAAAGAGGATGAAGAGGCTGTAACTGGTAGCGAAGTTGATAAAATGTCAGATGAAGAACTATATAAGAGAGTTAATAATATAAGAGTTTATGCAAGGGTATCTCCGGAAAACAAGATAAGAATTGTTAAAGCTTGGAAGAAAAATGGAAAGACAGTTGCTATGACTGGTGATGGAGTAAATGATGCACCGGCATTAAAAGGTGCTGATATTGGAATTGGAATGGGAATTACTGGTACGGAAGTATCTAAAAGTGTATCAAGTATGGTTTTAGCTGATGATAATTTCGCAACAATAGTTGTTGCTATAAAAGAAGGAAGAAGAATATATAATAATATTCAGAATGTTATTTCATATCTACTTGCTTCAAATTTAGCTGAAGTATTAATTGTGTTCTTTTCTACATTATTAAATTTCACAATATTACTTCCAATACAAATATTATGGATAAATCTTGTTACAGATACGATTCCAGCTATTGCACTTGGATTTGAGAAAGAAGAAAAGAATATAATGAGGCAAAAACCAAGAAGTGCAAAAGAAAGTTTATTTACACCATTTTTAATAACAAGAATAGTGATACCTGGAGTATTAAAAGCAGTTATAATATTTATATTATATTTTGTTATAAATCAAAATTATGGACATGAAATAGCTGTTGGGTCTACTTTTATAACATTATCTATTATAGAAATGTTATTTGCTTTTATATGTAGATCAGATAGAAAGTCAATATTTAAGATCGGTCTATTTTCAAATAAGCCAATGTTATTTTGCATTTTAGGTACATTATTATTACAGTTAATAATTGTGTTTACGCCGGCACTTGCTAGTTTACTTTCAATACCAATAATACCTAAAGAAGTTCATTTTATAATTGTATTTATAAGTGTTTTTGCTGTATTATTATTTGAAGTTATAAAGTTAATTCTTGCAAAAATCTTTTTAAAAGAAAATTAAAAAATAGAGTATATAAACATTCATATTATAAATATTATTAGCATAGGTTATACTATAAAGAAAGAAGGTATAACCTATGTTTGAAAATTTAAGAAGAATTTTATTTGGTGATCAAATTAGTGGAAATAGAGGTTTGGTTTTTGGCCAAAGATCTAGAAATTCATGTAGGTGTATATATAATCTTGTTAGCTTTGAACAAGCTAAAAATATGATAGAATCAGATAATGTCAACTTAATTGATGTAAGAACACAAAACGAGTATGAATTTATGCATATAAAAAATGCAATAAACATACCAGTGGATGAATTAAATTCTAGAGTATCTGAAATAGACAATGGAAAAAATTTAATGGTATATTGTGCAAGCGGGGCTAGAAGTAAAAGTGCAATACAAGTTTTAAATAGTTTAGGATATAACAATATATATATATGGGAATATGGAGCGTTAGCAACATTTCCATATAGAGAATTAATAGAATATGGAGAAAAAAAGGATTAAAAGGAGGAAAAATGTTAAGACATATTAGTGATGAAAATTTTGATAGTGAGATAAATGTTGAAGGAGTTTGTGTTGTGGATTTTTATGCCACTTGGTGTGGGCCATGTATGATGCTTGCTCCTATTTTAGAAGAGGTAGCAAATAGTAGAGCTGGTTATAATATTATGAAGGTAGATGTGGATAAAAACCCTAAAATAGCAAGTAGATTAAATATTGACACAATTCCTACATTATGTTTATATAAAAATGGAAAACTTATCGATAAAAAAGTAGGATATATGTCAAAAGATGACTTGATTAATTTTATTGAAAATAATAGTTAATACGATACTTGTAATTAAAATGTAACAGAAATGTTATGTATTTGTAGTTGAATTTTAAGATAGATTTCAATATAATAATAATGTAAGAAAATGTAGTTTAAACAAAAGAGGTGATATTAATGGAAAAGAAAGGTTTTTGGAGAAATGAATGGGATTTATTTTTAAAAGATATGCAAGAATTAGGAGAATTCTGTTTGCAGCCAATTGAAATTACTGTTCCATGGCAAAAGAATGATATGCAAATGTTGAAACCTACCAATGATGAAATTGCTCAAAAAGCAGATGTTAATGATAGTATGGGATTTTGGCAAAGAGAATGGAATTTATTTAAACAAGATTTAAATAATATAAAAGAATTCTTAACACAACCAGTTACTTTTAAATAATGATTTGATTGATAAAAAAGCAGAGTGGAATATTCCATTCTGCTTTTTATCTATTACATTTTTGTTTCATATAAATTAAAAATATGTAAATATATTAAATAAATATTGAAAAAAATAATTTTTTAATAGATAATATATAATAGGAATAGTTTATTATATGATTGGAGGAAATCTAATGAAATCAAAAGAAAAAAATGGAATATCTTTAATTTTTCTTGTTATAACTATAGTAATTATGATTATATTAGCTTCAGCTATAATTCTTAGCATGAATGATAATAACCAAGCAGAAAATGCAAGAGAAGCTGATGTGAAATCAGATGTAGCTTCATTAATGGAAGAATTTAATAATTATAATTCAAATTTGTTATTTGAAAATGCTACTTCTGTTGATACATATAATAAAAATCAGATTAATATAGATTTAAACGGTAATGTAATATATGATGGGACAGAAAAAGATAATATATCTATAAAAGATATAATTCCAAGTATAGATGATTCTAGATATAAAGATAAAGTATTTATTGCTTATGGTGAAATATATATAGATAATCGTAATAACTCTTTATCTGAAAAAGAAAAAACGTGGATTAAGGAAGCTGGAATTAATATATTAGATTCTGGAGTTATTTTAGTAATTAATACAAATTCATTACGACTTAATATAGGAGAAAGTCAGACGTTAAAAGTAATGGCTTTGCCAGATTTTAATGAAGATGTACAATTATCATGGAGTAGTGAGGCTTCAGATATTGCTTCTGTTGTAGAAGGAGTGGTGACAGCTAAAACTGAAGGGGTAACTAAAATTACAGCATCAACTGATACCAGTAGTGCAAGTTGTACGGTAAAAGTTGGAGATTTCCCTGTTTATGACATTGCTTCAATAAAATTAGATATAAACGATTTAACTTTATCTGTTGGTCAATCTAAAAAATTAAATGCAACAATAACGCCAAATGAAGCTTCTATTTCAAATCTAGTTTGGAAATCATCTAATTCAGATATAGCAACAGTAGATAGTAATGGATTAGTTATTGGTGTATCTCCAGGAAGTACAGTTATAACTGTTTCAAATGAAGACGGAACTGTATCAGATACATGTAATGTAAAAGTTTCTTCTTCATGGATGCCTGTTACATCTGTTGAATTAAATAAAAATAATTTAGTTTTAGGAAGAGGTCAAAGCGAAACATTGATTGCAACAGTTTTTCCAACATATGCGACTAATAAAAATGTTACGTGGTCAACTGATGATAGTAATATAGCTATAGTTGATCAACAAGGCAAGGTTACAGCTGTAAATGAGGGTCAAACAGTAATTACTGTAACTACTGAATTTGGTCAAAAAACTGATAAATGTGTAGTTACAGTAACAGAAGCGATTACTTTAGAAGCAAGTGTGGCTAATACAACAAGTAATAGTATAGCTTTAAAAATTTCTGCAAATACAACATATGGAAATATATCTACAATTCAAGTAAAGAGAAATATTAAAGGAAATTCTAGTGTAACAATAAATACTATAGATGTAAATAATACTTCATATACAAATAATTCATATAATATAACAGAACTTGTACCAAATACTACATATGAAATAGAAGTTGTAACCTTATTAAATGATGGAACAAGTAAAAATGTTAAACTTGAAGCAACAACTAAAAAAGTTGATGTTAGTGATATAAAATTAAATCAGACAAATATTGAGCTTGTAGAGAGAAATACATATACATTAGTAGCAACAATTTTACCAAGTAATGCTACAAATAAAACTGTACATTGGAGTAGTAATAATGAAAATATAGCAACAGTTGATATAAATGGAAAAGTTACCGCAAAATCTAAAGGAACAGCAATTATAACAGCTAAAAGTGCAGATAATAGTAGTAAAGTTGTAACTTGTACCGTTAATGTGGTTGAAGCGGTGGCTGAACTAAGAGGTACATATTATGCAACTTTACAAGATGCCTTTGATGATTTGTGGGAAACTCCAATAGAGGACGAAACTTATTTAGGAGATCAAATTATAAATATTGTAAGAGACTTTAATGTATCAACTGCATCAACTATACAACAAAATACATATGCAAATATAAATATGAATGGAAAAACAATAACTTCTATTGTTGATTGCGAGATAATTATAAATAATGGCGATTTATCAATTATAGATACAGGTAAATTGAAAGGTTATAGTACTGAAGGAAATCATGCAACTATAAAAAATAATGCAAATTTAACTATTAATGGTAATGTTACAGTAGAAGGTGGATATAACGCAATATCAAATAGTTCTAATTTAACAATATTAAATGGTACAATTACTGGGGGATTTGATGATGTTATAAGTAATGGAGGAACAGTAAATTTGAAAGGAGGAACTATAACTTCAAATAATTGTAATGGTATTTGGAGTGGTATAGTTAATATGACAGGAGGAACTATAGATGTAAATAATATTGGAATTTATTTAGTCTCTGGAGCTTCTACGATAAAAGGAGGTACAGTTCACTCTAAAAATGATAAGGCAATAGATGTAGAAAAAGGAGCCACATTAACTTTAGGAGAAAACGAATCAAATGGTATACCAAGTCAGACTAATCCATCTATAATCAGTGATAATACATCTGCTTTATATAATGAAGGCACATTTAATTATTATGATGGTGTGATATCTGGAAAAGTTACTTCTGGAGCAATTGATGGGGCAATAAATAGTAAGCCTACTGGATATTATCCAACAAGTAAAAAGGATGCTACAAAAGAAATCATAACTTTAAAACAGGCAGTGGCTAGAATAAATGATACATATTATGAAACTTTACAAGATGCTTTTAATGATTCTTCCAGTAATCCAGTTTTTTATTCATACATTTATTTGTTAAGAGATTTTGAAGTGACTTCAACGCAAGAGCTTGAAAGTGAAAGATATGTTAATTTATTTACAGAAGGTTATGTAGTTACTTCTAAAACTGATTCTGAATATATTATAAAAAATTGGGGAAGTATGCATATTTTAGGAGAGGGAACATTAACAAATAGTTCATATTATGTTATCAATAATCAAGGTAAACTTGATATTTCCACGGTGACAATAGAATCCACTTATAATAATGGATATGGTATATATAATTCAAAAGAGCTAAATATACATAGTGGAACAGTAAAAGGCGTTCAAAGTGCTGTATTTAATAGTAGTAGTGCTTCTAGTATTAGAGTAGAAGGGGGAAATTTACAAAGTACTAGTAATTATGCTATTTCAGTTGGTTCTGGAACAATTACAGTAACCAATGGTAATATAAGTTCTAATCAATCTGGAATATTTATTTCAACTGGAAAGGTATATGTAAATGGAGGAACAGTTGAAGGAAAGGGAACCTCTGCAAAAGGAGTTTATGCAAGTAGTACTGGTACTATAGAAGTTAATGGAGGGACAATAAAAGGATATTCTGATGGAATATTATGTTCATATACTTCTAATAGTCAGGTAAATATGATTTCAGGAAATGTGATATCACAACATAATACTGGAATATCATCTGAAGGCAAAGTGAAAATAACAGGTGGAGAAGTAACGGGAGTATATATTAATACAGCAGGAGAATTAACGCTAGGAGAAAATGATGGAAATGTAAGTACTTCTGTTCCTAAAATTACAAATAAACTTGATGATAACTATGGAGTATATGTAGTGGGTAAATTTAATTTTTATGATGGGATTATAACTAGTGGAGTAGGTTCAAGTTATAGGGCTATAAATGCAAATACTATTAATACTCCTACAGACTATATGGTATACAGAGGTAGAACAGATTCTAATCAAGAAGAAGCATATCTAATAAATGGCGATGCAGTTGCTATAAATGTTCAAACTAAAAAGCTATATCAAGATCTTCAGGTAGCCTTTAATGAAGCTACTACAGGTCAAACAGTTAGATTATTAAAGGATGTTGATATAACAGCTTCTTTAACTGGAGGAATAGGTATTTCAAGTGATTATGAACTAACATTTGATTTAAATGGATATAAATTACATTCTTCAGATAGTAGATGTATTACAAATAGAGGAAAGCTTATAATTGTGGGTGAAACTGCAGGTTCAACTATAGAACAATCAAACTCTACTCTTAATAACAAAGATTATAGAATGGCAATTAGTAATAGTGGAACTTTAACTATAAAGAGTGGTTATATTGTTGGAGAAATTCACGGGGTTTCTAGTAAAGGTACTGATTCAAAATTGTATGTTGAAGGTGGTACAATTGAATCTAGTCTTGAGGAATTAGAATTTAACATTTCTTATATTAATCCAATATATGTAGTAAATGGAGAGTGTGTAATATCTGGTGGTAATGTAAATCAATTATTTAATGTTGGTGCAGCTATACAGGCCGATAGAGGTAACACTACTGAGTCAACTTCTACACAAGTAACAATTGCAGGCGGTAACATTTATAGTGTAGGTGAGGGGATAAATATAAATATTGGAGCAGCATTTTCTATGACAGGTGGTATGGTGTCTGGTTCTAGTGCAATATATGATCACAACACTGATAATGGTAGACGTATTAAGATTTCTGGTGGAAAAATTCAAGGAACGCAACAAGCTCTATATACAAATCATACAACACTAAATTTATCGGGAAATATACAAATAAATGGACTTGTTAGAGTGAATTCTTCAGGCTCTGAAGTATATATGAGTGATAATGCTGTTGTAGCCGGAAATATATGGTTTGCTAATGGTACAGATAAAGAGAATTTATTAGAGATGACAGGTAATTCTAAGCTTTATGGAGAGATCCAAGGGGATGCAACTCTTTCAGGAGTAAGTAATAGGAAATTTTCTTATTCTAGTTGGCCAGGTTTTACTAATTAGTATATAACATTAAATTATTTTTAAATTGTAATATAATAAAAAACATTCTTATACTAGTTATTTTATTGATATATAAAGATTTTGGTTTAAAGTAAATAGTTGGGGTGAAAAATTCTAAATAAAACATAGAACCGCAAGAAAGTGGAAGAAAATTTTTTCTTCTACTTTTTTGTGGAATTCTCATGACCAATTTATATATTTTGGGCATGAGAAATAATTACCCAATAAATATTTGGATATTTTTAAAATATTTTGCTGAATATTTGTTATTTTAAATCTAATATTAAAATTCTATTTCTAAAATTATTAAAATTTCTAAGTCCAAAAGAAATTTTTTTTAATACTTTAATTAAGTTGTTTTTACCTTCTGTAGAACTGTTTGTATAAGTGGTTTTAAAGGAATTAAGAATTTCAACATTCCATTTATAAAGATTCAGATGCAGTTTTAAAAGTCTTTAAAGTTGAAGTTGAAGCGTCTGAAAGCCATTCTTTAAAAAGCTTTGCTTTTTCTTTGTAAGAATTAGCATCTTTAATTCTTAGAAAACTTTGGTAAAGTTGATAGCCATATTTTAGCTCACTACTTAATTCAAAAGAATAATTTAATTTTTCTTCATGTGTTAATAGTTTATCCTTTGGTACTTTTGCAATATATTTTAATAAGGATAATTTTAAAGAGTTAAAGTATTTTTTTAAATTTCTCCAAATATTTAATCTAAGCTTATAAAGAGCATTAGCTATAATACGAGTATAATGAAATCTATCGGCAACGATAGTAGTATGTTTTAGCTTAGCTTTAATAGCATTTCTAAAGGAGTTGTACAGATCCATAGTAACAAGTTCAACATCGTTTCTGTTTTCAATAGAATCAAAGAAATCAAGCAGATCATTATTTTTTCTGGTTCTAAGTATTGTAATAGTTTTTTTAGTATCTAAATCGTAGATGTGAAAAAGATATTTAGAATTGTCACAATTACCTTTAAATTCATCTATTCCAATGTGTTTAGGTAGGCTAGTAATATTTTCCCATTGCATTAAATAAGCAAAAAAATGCAAATATCTAGAAACAACGCCAGTAGAAACATTGTTAGATTTAGCGACATCTTTAATAGTCATGGAAGTATTTTGTAATTGGTTAATAATATTATTAAAGAGCTGATTTGAGCACCTAAATTTTGGGTTAACAATATCATTGTAATTCATGTAAAACTTTTTACCATAATGAGTACATAACAAACGAGTCTTTTTAAGATACAAATAAGTATGATAGCCATTAATTTGATTATTCTTAATCTTTTGAAATCTATGGTTATGTATTCTTTTAGTTTTATGCTTACAAGAAGGACATTCACACTCAACAATTTTTTTAGAAATATAAATTGAAAGAGTACTTTCTGAGAAATTTGTTAATTTATCATCAAAAATCAAATCTTTTAATTGAAGTTTTAGTAATTTTTTATATAATTTTTATGCAATTAAATCAGCTCCTTTAATTTGGTATTGGTACTATTATTTTATAGCAAGCTGCATTTGATTGCGATTTTTTTTGCTAAAAAATAATGTTGGAGTGACATTACATTCCAACAAATATTTTACAACCAAGATTTTTAGATTGATTATGGTATTTTTTAACCCCAAAAGAATATGTAAACTTTACAAGGCGCGATTTAGATATGTTAATTGGTTACGGTAAAAAAAATAATAAAATGTAACAATAATGTAATATAAATATTACATTATTGTTATTGCTTTTCTTTTTAGCATTATGTATAATTAAAGTACAAATAATATGAGATATTATTTAAACAAAAGAGGTGTTTATATGTTCGAGTTTTGGAAAAATGAATGGAAGTTGTTTTTAGAGGATATAAGTTCTGTAAAAAACGGATTTTTAAGAATATTTGGATTAAAGAAAGATTATTTGATGTTAGACTCATCTAGTCAACAAGAAGAACAAGTTGGTATTGGTGTACAAGATGAAACTATACAACAACCTGATTTTCAAGTTCAAGCTGATCAACAAGATCAACCTGTGTTTAAGTATGAACCTGACGCAATAGATCATAAGGTGACAGCTTATTTTGGAGAAAATATAGAAGAGTTAAGACAAAACTTTAGTGGTGACAAAACACAACATGAAGTTTTAAGAGAATACGCACAATTTTTCAAACCATATTCAGAAGAACAAGAAATGTGTAATAGTGCATTTAGAAAATATTATGATAGACATGCTTTAAAATTTGCAACTGAAGAATTGCCTATTGAGCAAGCAAGAATTGTACAAAATAATGTTGATTTATTTATAAAAGGTCAAGAAGTTTTTGGCGAAAATGGTCAATTTATAGATTCTAGGGTAGATACTTTATTTGAAAAAATAGGAATGGAACAAGTTAATAAAATTGTTGATATATTACATGATAATGCTGATCAAGGTGTAAATGTACAAGGCGAAAGATTGTTTGCTGAAGTTATAACTCATATGGTTGACAATGGAATAAAAGTAGATAAAGCTGCTGATGTAATGGAACCAGTAAAACTTGTTTTGGAGGAAAAATTAAATGATGTTCATGCAAGCTTAAGAAGTCATGAAGATTGGAATGAGGAATATCAATCTTTACTTTCTCAAGAAAGAAAATATTTATATGCATTAAATAGAATAGAACAGTACGAAACTGAAAAAAGAATATCTGAATTCGAGGAAAAATTAAATGATTTAGAAGCTATATAATCTAAGATTATTGATAGTCTGTTACTAAAGTGAATGTAACAGGCTTGTTTCTTATATTTATTTTAATAGTATTGAAATTTATTGTTTTATGTGATATAATGTCGAAGTATTTATTATATTAAATACTTATTTATATAAAAAGGAGAGAGAAATATGAAATGTATTTTATTATGTGCTGGATATGCAACTAGATTATTTCCACTAACACAGAATTTTCCAAAAGCATTATTAGAAGTAGGAGGAAGGGCTATACTTGATTATACTTTAGATAAAGTTAATGAGATAGATGATATTGATCAAATATATCTTGTAACAAATGCTAAATATACACCTCATTTTGAAAAATGGGTTAAAGAAAAAAATAATATTAAGCCTATTACAGTTTTCAATGATGGAACTACTAATAATGATGATAGACTTGGAGCAATAGGAGATATTCAATTTACAATTGAAAACGCTAAAATCGATGATGATATTTTAGTACTTGCTACAGATAATTTATATGATTTTAAATTAGTTGATTTTTATAATTTTTATAAAACAAAAAATGCACCAGCTGTTTGTGTAAGAGAAGAAGAGTATGAAACTTTAAAGAGGCTTGGTGTAGCTGAACTAGATGAAGATATGAGAATGATAGGATTTGAAGAAAAACCTGCTGAACCAAAGAGTAAATATGCTGCTTATGCTGAATATATATATCCAAGAGAAGTTTTACCAGAGATTAAGAAATATTTGGACGAAGGAAACTCTTGTGATGCACCTGGAAATTTAGTAGCATACATGTATAAAAAAATGCCAACTTATGCATATGTTTTTGAAGGTGCTTGTTATGATGTTGGAACACATGAGGCTTTAGCTCAAGTTAATGAATTATATAGTAAATAATTCTAAGATAAAGTAGGGAAAAATATGAATATAAGTAAGATTTCACGTAGTATAATTGTAGTAATATTTGTAGTATTTATTATATTTTTAAGTTTCTTAAATATATCTAACATGATTAATAAGGGAGGAGATGTTACAAATTCTGTAACATCTACCCTTATAAAGGTTGGATTTGTTTTTGCTGTAGTTTTTTTAGTTATTATATATATGTATATAAAAGATAAATTGTATAAATTACATATAAAGAGAAAGTTATCTTTTATATATAGATATATTTATATAATACTTGTATTACTTGGAGCTTGTATATTTTCTTCAAAAAACAGGATATCATCTTTCTCAGATAACAAAATGATATTTTATGTATTTATAACTTTACTAACATGTTTTTTGATAAAAAAAATTATTTTTAATGTGTCAAAAAGTGATATATTATCAGTTTTAGGTATGTTTACTTATGCATTATTTCCAAATATTATTATAGTAACTGATATGTATATGTATTCAATGATGTTTACTGCTATATTTTTAGCTGCTATATTTGTATTTCAAGTATTAATTGATGAATTAAAACAAAAAGGAATAAAAACTAAAAAATATATTATAGAAACAATAATCTTTGCTTTGCTTGCTGGGGCATCAACTTTATGTGGTATGAGTATATGGGCATGGGTAATTATTATATTATTAACTTTGGCTATTACATATAACCTAGATAATACACATATTAGTTTTCCCAAAAAGTTGATGTCATCATTAACACAAGCTAAACGTGAAAGCTTATATAAAATAGAAAGAATAAATATTAATAAAATAATAGTAGTAATTATTTTATCAATAGTAATTTTATTTGCAATTAATATAATTTTTTCTAATATTATTTTAAAATTAAGCAATAATAATACGGAAATTGTTGTGCAGCAATTAAGTAATAATAAAATAAGTAGTGCTAATATTAATTTGAAGAGTTTAGCAAAACAAGTAATATTTGATACAAAAGTATTTGTATCTTGCGCTCCTATGTTTTATATTGTTGTATTTATATATATTTTATTTATGGAGTCTTTAGCATTTTTCTTACATAGAAAATATGATACTAAATCTACTATTATGAAAGCTATATTACTAATACTTATTCTAACTATATCTGCATATAATTTAAATATGTTATATTTTCAACCGTTATTAACAATTTTATTGATTTTAATATCAATTGTTAATACATCAAATATATATTTAAATAGAGAAGAGAGAATAAAAATGTTAGTAGCTTAAAATGATTATTTAAATAAAGGAAGGTGAAAGAATAGTGGCATATTATTCAGAAGATTTAATCGAAGAAGTAATATCACAAAATGATATCGTTGATGTAATATCTGAATATGTACCATTAAAAAAAAGTGGCAGAAACTTTATGGGTCTTTGTCCTTTTCATAGAGAAAAGACACCTTCTTTTTGTGTATCAATGGACAAGCAGATATATAAATGTTTTGGATGTAGTGAAGGTGGAAATGTAATATCATTTATAATGAAGCTTGAAAATTTAGATTTCTGGGATAGTGTTGAATATTTAGCTGAAAGAGCACATATTGATCTTGAAAGATTTGAGGTAAAAACTTTTTCAAATTCAAAGCAAGAGACGAAGAAAGACTTAAAAGAGACATTATTTAATATTAATAAAGAAGTGGGAATTTATTATCATAATAATTTAATAGAAGAATTAAATTCTTCCTCAAGTAAAGTAAAAGAATATATAAAAAAGAGACAATTTGATATTAATACTATAAAAAAATTTGGTATTGGATATGCAACTGGAAGAGTTCCTCTATACGATCATTTATTAAAATTGGGATTTAAAGATGAAGAAATTTTTAAATCTGGTATTATATTAAAGAATCAAAGAGGAAAAATATATGATAGATTTTTTAATAGATTAATGTTTCCAATTTTTGATGTTAGAGATAGAATAATTGCTTTTGGGGGGAGAGTATTAGATAATAGTTTACCTAAATATGTTAATTCTCCAGAAAATGAAATATATTTTAAGGGTAAACATTTATATGCATTAAACTTTGCTAAACGTGAAAAGCTGGATAATATAATTATAGTAGAGGGATATATGGACGCTATAGCTCTTCAAAAAAGTGGATTTACAAATGCTGTCGCATCACTTGGTACAGCACTTACAGAAAATCAGGCAAGGCTTATAAAAAAGTATACGGATAATGTGATTATTGGTTATGATCAAGATGGTGCCGGGCAAGAAGCTACCCTTAGAGGTTTAGATATTTTAGTTTCAAAAGGTTTAAAAGTTAAAGTATTAATCTTAGATAAATCAGATGTAAAAGATCCAGATGAATATATAAATAAGTATGGAAAGGAAAGATTTAAAAATTGTATAGATAAAAGTATATCTCTTGTAGAATTTAAAGTTTCAAAACTTGAGAAAGATTTAAAAGAAAATGATATAGACTCAAAAGTAAACTTTTTAACAGAAGTTGCTAATATATTAGCTAAAATTGAAAATACTATTGAACGAGATATATACATTGATAAAATTGCGACTAAATATAATATGGGTTCAGGTCCAATTCTTAAAGAAGTGGAAAAAAGGATAAAAAAAGTGGAAGGAAATGAAGTCGTAATTGATGTACAAAGTTTAAATAGAAAAATGCAACTTGTAACTAATATTAGGAAGAGACAAGAGCAGTATATAATAGCTTTAATTCTAAGTAAAGATAAAAGAATTCAAAATGAAATTTTTGAAAGTATTTCTCTTGATGATATTCAAGATGATAAAGTAAAATCTGTTTATGCGTTTATATTGGATTTAAAAAAAGAGTATGATTTAAATAAAATAGATATTTTGTCAAAAATAAAGTCAGAAGAGTTGATGAAAGAAATAACAGACATAATGTATTTGGATATATCAAGTTTAGATAAAAATAAATTATTAAATGATGTATTAAAGAATAAACAAAAGGAAAAACTATATTTAAGAAGAGACGAAATATTCAAAAGATTAGATGAAGATATTTCAAAAGATGAACAGGAGATATTACAGGTTGAACTTAACCAGATTATTTTGGAAATATCTAAATATAAAAAATAATATGTTTATGTAAAGGAGATTTTAAATGGAAAAAAAATCAAAAACTACAAAAGTTGAAGATATAAAAGAGAGTAAATTTTCAGATGCACAAAAGAAAAAAGTAAAAGATTTTGTAAAAAATGCTTTAGCTAAAAATAGTGTTACTTATAAAGAAATGGCTGATTTTATAGATAGTGAGAATTTTACAGCTGAACAAGCATCAAAAATATATGACGAGTTAGCAAAAGTTAATTTAAATATAATTTTAGATGGAGAAAAAGAAAAAAATAAAAAGGAAAATATAGAACTTTTATCAAACTTTCCTCAGGAAGTAGAAGAAGGCAATTTAGAAGATGCTGATGTTGATATTGAAAAATTACCAAATGAAGAAGTAGCAAGTATGGCTGAGCTTGATATTGAACCAAATTTAGAAGATATAACTGAAATTGAAAAAGACATATTATTGGACGATATGAAGAATATGGATTTTGTTGAAAATATAAATGTAGATGATCCTGTAAAGATGTTCTTAAAAGAGATTGGGAAAATTCCTTTATTAACGTATGAAGAGGAAAATAAATTGGCTGAAAGAATGGTACAAGGTGACGTTGAAGCTAAAAAGCAACTTATTGAATCAAATTTAAGACTAGTAGTAAGTATAGCAAAAAAATATATAGGAAGAGGAATGCATTTTTTAGACTTAATACAAGAAGGAAATCTTGGATTGATAAAAGCTGTTGATAAATTTGATCAGTCAAAGGGGTATAAATTTAGTACATATGCTACATGGTGGATAAGACAGGCTATTACAAGAGCTATAGCTGATCAAGCTAGAACAATAAGAATACCAGTTCATATGGTAGAGACAATTAATAAACTTATTAGGACATCTAGACATTTACTTCAAACTCTTGGAAGAGAACCTACACCTGAAGAAATAGCAGCTGAACTTGAGATGCCAGTAGAAAAAGTACGTGAAGTATTGAAAGTAGCACAAGAACCAATTTCTCTTGAAACTCCTGTTGGAGAAGAGGATGAAAGTAATTTAGGAAACTTTATTCCAGATGATGATGCTCCATCTCCATCTGAACAAGCTGCAGATGTGCTTTTAAGAGAGCATATTGAAGATGTAATGTCTACTCTTACTCCAAGAGAGGCTAAAGTATTAAAGTTAAGATTTGGACTTCAAGACGGAAGAATGAGAACTCTTGAAGAAGTGGGTAGAGAGTTTATGGTTACTCGTGAAAGAATTAGACAGATAGAAGCAAAAGCTTTAAGAAAATTAAGACATCCAAGTAGAAGTAAAAGGTTAAAAGACTTTATGAATACAGAGAGTTAAAACTTTCTGTATTTTTTTTATATCAATCTAGGTATATTATTTTTTTATTTTATGATATAATTTAATAAAATATAAAAAGGGGAAAATATGAAAAAGAATAAAGAAATTAATACGAGTAATTTAAGTTTTAAAGAAAGAATTTTACAAAGCAAACATGATGATACTGAGTCTAAAAGTAATGAAGAATTAAATACAAAAAAAGATTTTACAAAATTGTATATAAATTTATATAAGGAAAATTATTATTATTTAGAAAAAATAAGAAGACGTGAAATTAGAAAAGCTTCTAAAGTGTTTTTAATAATAGTTGCTATTACAATTTTAATTTTTATATTATATAATAAATCAGGATTAAAAGATTCTTTATCGATTTTAGGCTATTTTTGGATAATAGTTATAGGCTTAATTGCAATATTAACTTCCTTTAAAGTTATAACTAATCCAAACTCTAGAAATTCAAAAGGTGAAGTTAAATTTATAAGTGAATTTAAAAATAGAATTATTAGACCAATTATACAAAATGTACTACCAAATTCAAATATATATTTTGAAAGTGGGATAAGTTCTAAGTATTATGATATATCTTCACAAAATGCTTATAATGAATATGTTTCTGGAAATCTTATAAAAACTAAGTTAGAGATAAATAGTAAAGAAAAGTTTAGTACTGATGTTAGTATTTGTGACGTAAAAACTATTTTAGTTGATGAAGATGAAGATGGACATGAAAGAAGAAAAGTTACTTTTAATGGTATGTTTTCGATGGTATCTTTACCTAAGAATTTTAATGGAAATATGAATTTAATGAAAAATCAGGGAATATTTTTTAATAATAATAATAAACTTGAAATGGATATGACTGAATTTGAAAATGTATTTGATATTGAGACTGATAATAAAATATCAACTATGCAATGGCTTACTAGTGATATTATGACAGGTTTTTTAAGATTATATAGAAAATCAGGCATATTATTTGAATTTGGTATACGACAAGATATACTTTGTATAAAATTCTATACTAACAATCTATTAGATAATAATATTTTCAAAAGTAAAATGTCCTTAGAGGATATGAAACAGTATAATAAAAATTTAGAAATCATTAAGGAGATAATAGAATATTTAGTAAGTACATATAGTTTTGTTGATTTTTAAGAAAAAAGGAATATTAATATAAGATGAACCTCAGCTTAATATAGCTGAGGTTCTTTGAAACTTTGTTCATTATGGACGGCAGATTATAAAACGTGAAACCTGTAATCCATTAAATACATACAAAGCCACAGTTTTTGCCATTTTTAGTAAGCCAGCAAGATACGTTTTAAATTCAATACCAAACATACTTAACCTATATGATTGAATATTATTTCCATCATAAATTGATATTGAGAAAGTAAAACGTGAATCACCACTTTCATAGATATTTCCTAAAGCATCATCCAAAGTTTTTTTCCAGGCAGAAGGAAAATTTACAAAAAATTTTTCTTCGTTTGGAGCCAAAAATATCATTTTAGGATCGATAGGGGTTGTTTGCATCAAAAGACCGTTAGGTCTGATAGATGTGAGTTCTTGTGGAATTAAATAGTTACTTGGCATAGTTAGCCCTCCTTTTTAATAAATATTCATTTATATTGTTATAAATTATTGACATTGTTCACATAATATATCACTTTAAAAAGTAAATGTCAACTAATTTGACATAATTTTCACAAAAAAGACAAAAAGAGACACAATTTCAACATATAACTATTTATTTAATAGTTTTTCCCCTGGAATTATTAAATACCCGTAAGGATATTTATAATTGTTAATTGTTATAAAAACTATATAATCTTTAATTAAAAAAGATATTAGAAAAGAAAAAAGTTTTGATAATTCTATAGTCCTATTATAATATTTTGATATTGTTTGATTTTTTCTTATTGTTTCAAGTGATATATTAATCGTTTTTGTATGTCGATCACTAATTTTGTATAGATTATTTCTTAAAATTTTTTTCCATTTTTGTATATATTGCTCTGAATATACATTAATATCAGGCAGTGTGAAAATAAAAACTTCTTTTAAAGAAAAACATTTTGATAAAATATCAGTTGATAAATTATTTATACATCTATTACTCATGATGCTCCTCCTTTTATATAATTATATAATTGAAAATTTTTTTTATAAAAAATATATATTAATAATATATTTTATTCAATATAATCGACTTTAATGTATAAGTTTTGACATAAAAGGTGTATTATTTTAATTATGTCAAAAAATATATTAATAATATTTAATAAAAATGAAAAAATATTAAAGATACTATTGACATGTTAGAAAAAAAGTTGTATAATAGTCAAAGAAAGTCAAAGTTAAAAAGAAGGTGGGGAGATTGAAATTATCTGATTTAATTGAAGAATATATAAAAGATATAATAAAGGATACTGATGAAGTAGAATTAAAAAGAAGTGATCTGAGTCGTATGTTTAATTGTGTACCATCTCAAATTAATTATGTTATATCTACTAGATTTATACCTGAACTTGGTTTTTATGTTGAAAGTAGGAGAGGTGGAGGTCGGTTATATAAAGATAATAAAATACGATCTTTCAAAGTCTGATCAAATATCTAATATTATTGACAAGATAGGTAATAAATTGTCACAAAGTGTCATAGATATTTATCTAAAAGACTTTATAAGCTATAATGTACTTGATGAAAAGCAAGCAAAACTTATAAAAATAGCAGTATCTGATAAGAGTTTGGATAAAGTTGATAAGTTTAATAGGGATAGTGTTAGAGCAGATATTTTTAAGAATTTAATTATAAATACAATTGATTAATAAAGGAGTGATTATAATGAAATGTCAAAGTTGTGGAAAAAGAGAAGCTACTGTTAGATATAAAGAAAATATAAATGGTAAAAAACAAGAAATTTATCTTTGTAGTAAATGTGCTGATAATATGGGATTTACGGACTTTTCGACTATGTTTTCTCCAATGTTTGTTTCTATACCAGAGTTTTTTGAAGAGCCAGTACAAAAAAAATGTAAAACATGTGGGTATACTTTAGAGGATTATTCAAAAACAGGTATGTTTGGATGTGAAGATTGTTATAAGACTTTTGAAGACACTTTGGATGAATTGTTTTTGAAGTTTCATGGAAAAAATAGACATATAAAATTACCTAAAAAGAAAGTAAATATAAAAGAAGATAATAATCAAAAAGAAATTGAAGAATTAACAGAACAAATACAAGAGTTAATAGAGGCAGAAAAGTATGAAGAAGCGGCTGTTATAAGAGATAAGATAAAAGAGTTAAGAGGAAAGTAGGTGTTTGTATGTGGTTTAAAGAAGTATCTAAAGATTCTGATGTGGTTATTTCTTCAAGAGTTAGATTCGCAAGAGATATAAAAGGTTATAAATTCCCTATAATAATGTCTGATGATGAAAAAAGAAGTGTTATTAGTTTACTTGAAAATAAAATAGATAAATGTAAATATAAACTTCTAGAAATGAAAGATATAGATGATATTACAAAACTAAGTTTGATGGAACAACATATTATATCAAAAGAATTTGTACCTAATGATCTTGGAGCAATAATTACAAATGAAGATAGTTCAATTGTAGCAATGGTCAATGAGGAAGATCATTTAAGAATACAAGCATTTGAGGCGGGATTTAATGTTGATAAATGTTATAGAAAATTAGAAGAGTTTACAGATGAACTTGAAAAGAAAGTAGAGTATATAAAAAATGATAAATATGGTTATATAACTTCTTGTCCTACTAATGTGGGTAGTGGCATGAGAGTATCTGTATTGCTACATTTGCCTGCTTTAGCAAGAATAGGTCTACTAAATAAATTGCTTGATCAAGCGGCAAGTATTGGTGTTTCAGTAAGAGGTCTTTATGGAGAAAATACAAGTGGAGATGGATATATGTATCAAATCTCAAACCAAAAAACATTAGGTATGAGTGATGAAAATATTATTTCAGGTATTAAGGCAATTATAACATCTATTATAGAGCAGGAAAGAAAAGCTAGAGAGATACTAAACAAAGATAATATACAATTTGTAGATGAAATATATAGAGCTTTTGGAGTATTAAAGAATGCTAGAGTTATGTCTGAGGATGAAGCTTTAAAATTGTTATCTAAATTAAGACTTGGTGTGTCTATTGGAATAATAAATGATGTTAGTTTACAAAAAGTACAAGAGTTAATGGTAGATATTTCATCAAACACATTAAAGTTAATAAAAAAGCAGGATTTTTCAAGACAAGAAGAATTAAAAACGAGAGCAAATTATATAAGGGAGGTGCTAAATTAATATGTATGAATTTACAGGGAGAGCAGCAAAAGTTTTAGAAATAGCTAAAAGTTTTGCTGTAGAAAATAATTATTCGTTTATTGGAACAGAACATATTTTATATGGACTAATTGCTGAAGGTGAGGGACTTGCAAGTAAAATACTTACAAATCAAGGTTTGACTCAAGAGTATGTCGAAGGAGAGATATTAAAAATTGATGGAATAATGAATACTTTGGAGGAGGAGCCAGAATTTACACCAAGAGCAAAAAGAATTATAGAAAATAGTACAAGAGAATCAAAAAGAATGGGACAAAACTATGTTGGAACAGAACACATTTTACTTTCTTTAATGAGAGAGATTGATAGTGTTGCAGTTAGAATTTTAATAGATGCAAATATTGATCCACAAAGAATTTTTGCTGATCTGCTAAGATTACTTAGTGAAGATTCACCTATTTCTGCATATACAGATAGTTCAAATGAAGGAAGTCAAGGGGCAAATAATACACCAACATTAAATCAATATGGTAAAGATTTAACAGCTTTGGCTAGAGAAGGCAAAGTTGATCCTGTTATAGGAAGAAATAATGAAATTCAAAGAATAATTGAGATACTAAGTAGAAGAACAAAAAATAATCCAGTTCTTATAGGAGAACCAGGTGTTGGTAAAACAGCAGTAGTTGAGGGATTGGCTCAAATGATAGTAGATTCAAAGGTTCCTGAAATTTTAAAGAATAAAAGAGTTGTATCTCTTGATATGTCTTCTATGATTGCAGGTGCAAAATATAGAGGAGATTTTGAAGAAAGATTAAAAAAATCATTACAAGAAATAAAAAAAGCTGGTAATGTCATATTATTTATTGATGAAATGCATACAATTATAGGAGCTGGAGCTGCAGAAGGAGCAATGGATGCTGCTAATATTTTAAAACCTCTTTTATCAAGAGGTGAAGTTCAAATAATTGGTGCAACTACATTAAATGAATATAGAAAGTATATTGAAAAAGATAGTGCCTTGGAAAGAAGATTTCAAAGCGTCTTGATCGATGAACCAAATGCAGAGGATACTATAAAAATCCTAAAGGGATTAAAAGATAAATATGAAGCACATCATAAAGTAAAAATTACGGATGAAGCTATTAAAGAGGCTGTAACTTTATCACAAAGATATATTAATGATAGATATTTACCAGATAAAGCTATAGATTTAATAGATGAAGCTTGTTCTAAGATAAAATTAAAAACAGTAACAATGCCAAAAAATATAAAAGACTTAGAAAAAAGAAAAGAGAAACTTTCAAAGGAAAAAGAAGAAGCTATTATATCACAGTCTTTTGAAAAAGCAGCTAAATTAAGAGATGAAGAGAAAAAAATAAAAGAGGAGATTGTTAAAGAAAAAACAGAATGGGAGAAAAAAGAAGTATCCAAAGAGGCAAGTGTAACAAAGCAAGATATATGTGATGTAGTTTCTAACTGGACAAAAATACCGGTTTCTAAGTTAACAGAAACTGAAGCAAAGAGATTAAAAGATTTAGATAAAACATTAAAGAAAAGAGTTATAGGACAAGATGAAGCAGTTGAATCATTAGCAAGAGCTATAAAAAGAGCTAGAGTTGGATTAAAGGATGAAAAAAGACCTATAGGTTCATTTATGTTACTTGGACCTACTGGAGTTGGAAAAACAGAGCTTACAAAAGCTTTAGCAGAATGCTTGTTTGGCGATGAGAATGCTATGATAAGGCTTGATATGTCAGAGTATATGGAACCACATAGTGTATCAAAACTAATTGGTTCTCCTCCAGGATATGTTGGTTATGATGATGGAGGTCAACTAACAGAACAAGTCAGAAGAAAACCATATAGTATAGTACTTTTTGACGAAATAGAAAAGGCACATCCAGATGTATTTAATATGTTACTTCAAATACTTGAAGATGGTAGACTTACAGATTCAAATGGAAGAACAGTAAGTTTTAGAAACTCTGTTATTATTATGACATCAAATGCTGGAGCAAGAAATATTGTAGAAAGAAAACAACTTGGATTTGTTAATAAAGAAAAGGCAGAAGAAGATTATGAGAAAACAAAAGAAGAAGTAATGTCTGAGTTGAAAAAATTATTTAGACCAGAATTTTTAAATAGGTTAGATGAAATTATAGTATTTAAAAAATTAAGTGCTGAAAGTATCGAACAAATAACTAGATTAATGCTTGACGAGTTTAAACAAAGAGTAAAATCAAGAGATATGAAAATTGAAATAACTGACGATGTTGTAAAATACATAGCTAAAGTAGGTTTTGATGATACTTATGGTGCAAGACCTTTAAGACGTGCTATTCAAAGTAATATAGAAGATAAATTTGCTGAAGCTATACTTGATAAAAAGATTAAAGATAAGGATAATGTAAGAATTTCGCTAAATGATAATAATGTTATAGTTGAAAAAACTAAATAATAATTGAAGAAGTTATATTTTATATAGCTTCTTTTTTTATGTATATGTGTTATAACACTATTTACTTAAATTATAATAAAAACATGTTAAAAAAATATAAATAAGTATATAATTTTTTATAATTAATTTTTTATTATATGAGGTGGAATTTTATGAGTAACAAAAGAAGAGGTATAAGTTTAATAGTATTGGTTATAACAATAATAGTAATAGTAATCTTAGCAGTAGCAGTAATACTAACATTGGCAAATAATAATCCAATAGAAAATGCTAAAAAAGCAGCATTTCAAAATGATTTAAAAACAATGCAAGAAGAAGTTAATTTATATGTTGATTCAGAATATACAAGGTTAAAAGAATATCCATTAGTAAATGTTTCTAAATCACAAATGGTTAATTTATTTCCAAGTACTAAGGGATATGAAAATCAAATAAAAGTAGAGGATAATAAAATAGTTTTAATTGGGGAATTAAGTCAAAAAGAGATTGAATGGGCAAAAGAATTAGGAATACGGATTAGAAATATATGGAACCAATGGAGTAGAAGATGAAAAAGTGGCAAAAGTAAATAGACCAAATATTGTAAAAGGTTTAACTCCTATAATTTATGATAATAGTGGTAATGTAATAGATATTAATGAACTTGATAGTAATTGGTATGCATATACAGATCAAGGAAGTTATGGAAGAGATGGAATGACAAGTAGATGGGCAAATGCAAGGACAGAAGATGGAAGTCAATGGGTATGGATACCAAGATATGCATATAAAATTACAAATCCAGGAACAAATACTGCTAGTGAAATTGATATAATATTTTTAAGTGGAAAAAGTAATAAATATGAAGATGAAAACGGAAATATGTGTGATTTACCAGAAGGGTATATAGTGCATCCAGTATTTACAAATGAAGAAAAAGAAGGATATCCAAATGGTGGTTGGGATAAAGAAGTTACAGGAATATGGGTGGCTAAATATCAAGCAGGATTTGCTGGAGGAGGAAATAATGTTGAGGCAGTAGAAAGTAATGTAATAAATACGGCTAGTAATATAAATAAAAATTTCTATGGAACAGTGGATTTAAATACTAAATTTAAATATCCTGTGTTTTTACCACTTACATATGCATATAACAATATAAATGTTGGAGATGCATATGCTTTGAGTCAAGATTTAAATAGTGAAAATAATCCATATGGACTGATAAACAATAGTTATCCACACTTAATGAAAAAGAGTGAATGGGGATGTGTAGCTTATTTAGCTCATAGTAAATATGGAAGAAATGGAATACAAGTTAGTAATAATAAGAGGAGTTTAAATAATAATCCAAGTACTATATTTGCTGTTACAGGATGTGGAGCTTCTGATAATACTTATTTTAATGATAGAATTGGTCAAGCATCTTCAACAACAGGAAACATATATGGTATATTTGATATGCATGGAACTACATGGGAAATGGTAGCAGGATATTTAGAGTGTGATAGCTCTTTATTAATAAAAAATGCAAAATTAATGGTAGATATAGATAATGATAGTATAGTGGATAAGAAGTCTACAAAGTATGTTTCAATGTATAAAAGAGGAGAAAACGTTGGAGATAGTCAAAGTAATTATTTAGCTAATAAAGATAGAAAAGGAGAAGCTATGTTTGAAACATCAAGTTCAGGAAATGGGAATAATAGTTGGTTTGGAGATTATTCAAGATTTTTATTGAGTTCAAATCCATTTTTTAAAAATGGTGGATATTTTGATACATATCAGTATGATAGTGGCGGGGGACTTTTTTCATATGCTTATGAAAGTGCAAATGCTGGCACACATAATGGCTTTAGATGTGTATTAATACCAGATTGATATATGATTAATTACCATTTTTAAGTAATTTATATGGCATAAAAAATGGTTTTCTATAACAAAAAAATCAGGAGAAAATAATATCCTGATTAATTATTATAATAGTTATAGTAAAGTTATTGTAAGTAGAAACATCAATATTTATTTATAATTCTTACTTAATTTTTTAGTTTCTATATTTGTGTATTATTTATTATATTAATTAATTTATTTGATAAATTATATGTGAAATTTAACATATAAAAATATTTATTAATTATAGCTTTATCTAAGGCATAATCTTTAATATTTGTTGCTTCAAACATTTTTCCAGAATGAAATCTTAAATACAATTCATTATTATTTATATAAATATCATAGACCATATTGGTTTTATATTTAAATTCTAATAAATCTTGCATAATGTCTGCTGTTAATAATTGCATTGCGATAATTTGATTAGAGGCTTTTATATCAAAATGTTTTTCAAATTCACTTGAGTCCATATTTAATCTCTTTTTATCAAATAACATTGTTCCATTTGGCATTATTCTTAACTGACTATTAATTGATTTATCAATTACAATTTTTGCAAATAATCCATGAAATCTGGTTACAGTTTCAGTATGTGTATTTCCTTCTGAATCTTTGTAAGTAGTTTCTTTTTGAGTTAGTACTTCAGCCATTTGAATACTATGTTTGTTGTTGATTTGTGCTTCAAAATAATCATCTGAATAATATTTATTAAAATCTTCATAGTTAGGCTGTTCATATATATATCTTGGCATTTCTTTATTAGGAAAATATTCTAAATTGTTATAAAAGTTGCTTATAAGTTTTTCTATTACTATACCTTTGTATCTATTATTAAACTGTAGTTGTTTTTTATTAACCCCTAAAATAATAGAAACTATTACAAAAGTTAACACATTTGTGATTAGGGCAAATATCATTGTGGGTATAAGGAATACAAAAATACTAAATTTGCCAAAATTTAAAGCGAGTATTAAAAATATTGTTAATAACACTATATCAATTATACTGATTATAAATAATGATATTTTATTTGCTTTTTTTCTTTTTTCTTTTAAATTTATAAATAGTTCATTTAATTCACTAGTATTATTATTTTGTAATTCATTAAAAATTTCTTCAAATGTTTTCATATAACTAATCCTCAAAATTTATATTAACGTTTTCTTTTTTATACTCTTCAATTTCAAATAGTTTTGCTGGTTTAAATCCAAACAAATGAGCTATTAAGTTAGAAGGTACAACCTCTATTTTATTATTATAATTTGTTACTTCGTTATTATATATTCTTCTTGCCGCTTGTAATTGACTTTCTATTTTAGTTAAATTATTTTGCAAATTTAAATATTGTTCACTTGCTTTTAATTCCGGATAGTTTTCTGCTAAGGCTATAAGTTGATTCATTTTATTATTTAAGTTTTCTGAATTATTTAAATTATTTGGTTGCTGTTGATGAGCTGCTCTTAATGAAGCTATTTCTGTAAAAATACTCTGTTCGTGTTTTGAGTAAGCTTTTACACATTCTACTAAGTTTGGTATTAGATCAAATCTTTGATTTAAGTATACATCTATACCAGATTGAGCTTGTGCTACTTTGTTTCTTAATTTTACTAATGTATTATATAATGTTAATATAATAATTAATAGAATTGCTAATATTATTAATACTATCATTATGTTCCTCCTTATATTATAAATTTTCAATTATTATTTCGTTTATAATTCCATCTTCATCATAGTTGTATGAAATACTATAATTATTAAATTGCTCAATACTTCTTTTTATTTCTGTTATTTTGACTTCATCTTGTGTTTGAGTTTGATTGTAAGTTACAGTTATTTTTTTATCATTAGTTTTATTGCTCGAAACTACTTTATCTAAAACTGTTATTACGCTTGCCCCCATGCTTGAACCTGTATATATTTCAAAAGGAGCATTAAAATTTAGTATTTCAAATCTATCTAATTTTGTTATGTCTTCAATAGTTGCTATATTAATATATCCTTCTTCATTATAATCAAAAGATATTTCATATTTTTTTGTATCTTCAATATTATTTTTTAAGTTTTTTATTTCTTCGGTGTCTTGTGTTTCTATATTATTATATTTTACGGTTATTTTCAGATCATTCTTTTTATTATTTTGTGTAATTTCATCTATTAATAACTTTAATTTACTACCATATTGTGTTCCTTGATATTTCTCAAAACTAGAATTAGAAAAATCTATATCAGATTTATCTTTTAAATCCGAGATTTGATTTAGAAAATCATTAAATTGTTCAGTTGATTGATTTGAATTTTTTTCAAAAATATCAAAGAAGTTACTAAATAATCCATTCTCGCCATCTACTATTTTATTAAATATACTAAAGCCAGTAATTAATCTTATTATTATTACCAATAATATGGCTACAAGAGCAACAATTATTATTGTTATAATAGTTTTTTCTTTTTTACTTTTTTTATTTATGGATTGATCTTCAATTACCGTATTTGTTGCGGTAGTATCATTATTATTGTTATTATTGTCAGTAGTATTATTTATTGGTAAATTTGAATCGTTTAATAAATCATCTACACTAATTTCAAAAATTTTGCTCAATTCAACTAGTTTATCCATTTCAGGTGAAGTTTGACCCAATTCCCATTTTGATATAGTTTGTCTTGTAACATTTATTTTGTATCCAAGTTCTTCCTGAGATAACCCTTTCTTTTTTCTTAATTCAATTAACTTTTCATTAAATTTCATTTTTTTCTCTCCTTTTCATTTTTTACAAGTATTTTTACTTGTATATCTTTATTTTATTTTAGCAAATATATGAATAAAATTCTACCAATTTTACTTTGAAATTTGTCAACTAAAGTTAACATTTTTGAATTATAGGGTATTTTAACGGAATATAATCATATGTATTAATAATAATTTTATTATAAATGATTATTTTTTTCAACTGCAACTAATATATTTTTTTATAGTAGTAACATGTTTTTTATACAATTGTTATAAAATAAATATGGATATATATTGAATAAATTGATTTTTTATGATATATATTAAGAAATAAGGAGGGATTTTTAATGGAATTTATGAAAAAGGTAACAGAGATTTCTAAAATGGTTGGAAAGACTGCTACAGATACATATAATACAGTTGCGGATAAATCTGGTAAGTTTATAGCCGACACGAAATTAAAATTATCTATTTCTGATAAAGAAACAGATATTGAAAAAGTATTTGAAGATATGGGAAGGACCGTGTATGATTCGTATAAATCAGGTGAAGATGTAGGAAAAGTGTTTACTAAGGAATGTAAAAAGATAGATAAGATGAAAAAAGAAATAGATGAAATGAATAAGACCATTTTATATAATAAGGGACTTAGAACTTGTGAAAAATGTGGAGAAGTTATTCCTACAGAATCAACTTTTTGTGCTAATTGTGGACAAAAGCAAAAACCTATAAAGATTAAAGAAGAATCAAAAGAAGAAAAAGAAGTGGTTGAAGAAAAAATGGTAGAGAAAGTTTGTCCACAATGTGGGCTTGTTTGTCAAGCAGGTTCAAAATTTTGTACAAAATGTGGTTATAAATTGGAAAAATAATATTATAGAGAGCTTTTTTGCTCTCGTTTTTATATTTTGGAGGGAGAAAATGGATATAAAACCATTAGATAAGAGAAATAATGAGGGGATTGTGTTAAATAACTCTAAAATGATAAAAATAAATAAGTTTGGAATAGACTATTATATATTTGCAATGAATATAAAAGAGGTCAAAGATTTAGTAGTTGAAGATAGCGTTACTATGTTAGATAGTGGATATTCATATATTCAAATTCTTCCAATTAAAAAGAATTATACTTTAATTATGAATTACAATAAACACGGAGATATTATTAGATGGACGTTTGTTATAAATTACAGTAATTTTCTTGATGAAAGAGGATTGCCTTTTTATGAGGAATCTGGTCTTAAGATAGTTGTTGATAAGAAATTAAATGTAATAGAGCTTGGTAGAGATAAAGTTGAATTGGATTTTAGTAATAAAATAATTAGCAAGGAACAATATGAGCTAATAATTAGACAAACAGAGCTTATAAAAGTAGGAATAAAAGAAAATATTGATATTTTAAAAAAAGTGAGTAATAAGTATTTTAATTTGTTTTTTAGAACAAATAAAAATAAAGAAGTAGATAACAGAAATACTTATAGAGTAAATATAAAATCAGGTACTAAAGTAGCTATTGTATTAAAAAAAGATCAAAAAACTGGAATTTTAACAGAAGGGATAGTTAAAGATATTTTAACAAAGAGTATAGTTCATCATAGAGGTATAAAAGTAAGGTTAGAAGATGGTCAAGTTGGTAGAGTGCAGAAAATATTGGATTAATCCGCCACAAAAATTTCGTAATATTAGTTTTTACTTGATGATGAGGACGACTCAAATTGAGTCGTCTTTATTTTATAATAGGAATTATCTCTAAAAGAAAAAATATTAGATTATGTAGTATTACACAATCTGATAAAAAAAAGAGCATAA